>JASHTH010000741.1 GCA_030040655.1 Acidobacteriaceae bacterium
GCCTTGGATCAGATCGGAGCGGGAAATCGGGCTGTGCACATGAAGTGCGCAAAGCGGAAGCACGATCAGGTTCATCACCAGGTAGACGGCAATGCCGAAGTACAATCCGCAGACGAAGAAATGAGGCTTGAGGAATTCGAGCCTGCGGCTGAAGGCGTAGTAAACGGCCGCGGCGCCGGTGGCGATAAAGAACTCGAGAAAGAGCCCAAACGCATAGACTCCCGCGCCGCCCTTGAATGCACCCATCCCCAGCAGGCCGCCTGCGACCGCGCGCGGCCAGCCGGCGTTGAGGGTCACGTACGCCGCAATCGTATCGAGCCCGCCGGCGACCAGGCCGCCAATCAGAATGGCGGCCCACGCGCCTCGCAGAGGCTTACGAGCCGTGACCGAAGCGGATGCACTCATGCCTGTTCTCGACTCTCTGTGGCTTGACCGGCCGGACTCTCGCTGCCACGCCGGCCGATTCTCCAGGAACCGTGGATGCATCGCAGTGTACGGCATCGCGCCAGCACGATGAGGCGAAATGATCGCTCCACTCCTGACCACTTTGGCGATAGCGGTCATAGCCACTCGGCGATTGGCCGCTTATCTTTGTACGGCTTAGGCGCCCATCCTGGCGGCGTCTTTGTCTTTGCCGCAAAGGTGGGATGAACGAATTCATCCGGTCATGAACCCAGTTCGAATTGCGCATGCCCGCGAGCGAAGCCTCCCAAAATCTTCCGCGCGATTTCACAACCGCAGAACCACTCATCGGAACTCGATCGTTCCGTCCGGTGCAACCGGCCACGCGGGATTCCAGGCCACCTCCCACGCAAATCCATCGGGATCGGCGAAGTAGCCGGAGTATCCGCCCCAGGACGCTTCGCGCGCCGGTTTGAGAATCGTCGCTCCGGCCTCCGCTGCGCGCTTCATAAGCGGATTCACCTCGGCTTTGGCGCGCACGTTGTATCCCAGGGAGATGGCTGCGCGGCCGAACGTTGACGGATCGGCTTCGAAGTCCTTCGCCAGCTCGTTGCGCAGGAATAGGCCGAATACCATGCCTCCCACCTGGAAAAAGATGATCTCCGGATTCTCGAAAGCCGGCTTCCAGCCCAGCCCTTCGACGTAGAAGCGCTTTGACGCCGCGAGATCCTTGACTCCCAGCGTGACAATACTGATGCGTTGCTCCATGGCTCTCGTATCTCCTATCGCGAGGCGCGTCAACCCCAATGCAACGGCGTACCGCAGGATATCTCTTCTCGTCACCATCGCTGCAAATCTCGATTTCCAAAGAGCCTCGTCATCGCGACGGCGAGTAAAAATCCACGAGGTTGCCGTCGGGATCACGAAAGTAGATTGAGCGCGTGCCCCAGGGCTGTGTGGTCGGCGGTTTGACCCACGTCTTCACGACGCCCTGAAGCCTTCGATACTCCTGGTCGGGATTCGCAACCTTGAACTCGAGGATCACGCTCCGATTCTTCGCCGCTTCGGCTGAGCCGGGAATGTACTTTTCCTGCGCCCTGGCCGAGAAGATGGCCAACACGCCCGCGCCCGTGGCGAACTCGGCATAATCGTTGCCGGACCATTTCCCCTTCTGTTGCAGCACCGGTTCATAAAACTCGACAAGGCGCTTGACGTTGTCCGTGATCAGGCAAGTGTTGAAGAGGACCGGAACACGACCGGCTTCAGGGTTGGCGCTCGTGGGAGCCTGCGAAACAACCAGCATTGGGGAGCCGATCGCCAACAGAACTACGGCTGAAATCGACAGAAGGCGCACGGATATCATGGATGCGTTCCCTTCTCGAGCAGCGCCTTCAATCCATTCAGGTCCCGCTGCACAAACCCTGCGTCGGAGGTGAATTGCGCATCAGTCATGCCGGTCTCGCGAAAGAGCGTAAACTCGAGCTCGCATCCGCTGCCATTCTCAATCCAGCGCGCCGGAACATAAACGTGCCGGCCGGATGGGCGAATGACGGTGTGATCGACGACTCCGAAGCGGTTGCGCGGCGTAAACTCCACATGCGCAATACCGCCATCCGAATCGGCAATCCAGCCATCCTTTCCGCGCCGGATATGCTTGCCCAGCCCGAAAGCCCATTCATTCCAGTTGGCCGGGTCGGCAAGGAATGCATAGACGCTCTCGAAGGGGCGATCGATGCGCACGGTGATCGTCCGCGATTCCACCGACGGACTTTCCGGCTTCGCGTCCCCGCGGCTTGCGCTAACTGAGAACGCGAGAACTTCGCAACACGTCCAGGTCAACAGGCCCACCGTGAGAGCCTGGAAAGCCAAACTCGTCAGGTTCCTCATGCCATGAGGCTATCGGCGGCGGGCGCAGCCCGTCTTGAACAAATCGGCCACTCAAAGCAGTTCCACAGTTGCCATGAGTCCAAGCACTGCAGCCAAGCGGCTTTTTCCCCAAGAAAGAGCCACCCGGAACGACATCCGGAAACCGGTTAGAGGAAGTGTGGAACCGCTTTCAAGCGGCGATCTGCGATACGAATTCGCTCGCGGTGAGCCCGCTCATCCGCTGTACCTCGCGGCTCAAATGCGCCTGGTCGGCGTACCCCGCGCGCACCGCCAACTCGGCCAAATGGGTCTCAGTCAGCCGAGCGGCGAGGCAAAAGAAGCGCTGAAAGCGAAGGACGCGATCGAGCGTCTTGAAGCCGTAGCCGAAGGCTTCCATGCACCGCCGCCGCAGGGTTCGCTCGCTGACGCCGACGTAATCGGCGATCCGGTCGACACCCGCCCCGGCCGGCGCGCAGTTGTCGCCTGCAGCCCTGCGCAGGAAAGCGATCTGTCGATCGGCGATCCCAACCCGGGCGAGCCTCGTAAGCAGCGCGGCCTCGAGCAGCGAGGCAATCTCCAGGGCGCTGCCCGCGCGCGAAGCCTCGTCGCTGAGCCGCGCCGTCTCCGATCCCCAAAACTCGCCGAGCGGGATTCGCCCGTTCACAATCTCATTGAGCGGCAGGCCCAGCCAGGAAAAAGCCGCGCCGGGGTGAAAGCGAATCCCAGCGTATGCAACTTTGCGCGGCAAAGGCTCGCGGATGGGCCTTATGTCCGGCCCGGCCACGCACAATCCCTGGCCCGTCCAGACCAGATCGACGCAGCCGTCGGGCACCACCTGCATCGATTTGGCAGTCGATTGGGTAAGGTCGTTCTCCCACACACAGCGAACGTGCTCGCGAAGCGCCGGATCGGGCAGCCACTCGCGATATACCCCGGCGTACTGCGAGATTACGCCGTCCTTGATTGGATGATTTGTTTCAACGGCCTCGATCATTGCGCAAGAACCACCCAAAGCGTCGTCAATCCTCAATCGTCATCCTACGGCTTGTTCAGCGAGCCCGCCGACTTTTCCATCTCTTTGTGAATCGCATTGGCGTCGTCCACGTCGAGCAGCTCAGCCGCTTCTTCCTTGGTTTTGGGCCTGGCGAACCGGGCCTTGGCAGGAACGAAAATGCGAGGGTCGGAGGGCAGCGCCGCAAACGGCTCCATGTGCGGCGTGGTGTCGAAGATTCCATCGATGTCGCCGGCCAGCGCGTCCTCGAGATTCAGCGACGGCAACCCCAGCAACTCATCGATGGTGCGAACGATCGATCCCATGCTGGTGTGATTGTGCGAAACCGAGCCGGGCTTGACCCAGGGACTGGCGACAAAAAGGATGCTGCGGTGCGCGTCGACGTGATCCAAGCCATCCTGCGCGTCGTCCTCGGTGACAAACAGCGCCGAGTCTTTCCAGATCGAGGTCCTCGACAGGAACTCGACGATGCGGCCCAGAGCCAGGTCGTTGTCGGCGACATACGAGGCGCGGTAAGGATAGCCGTCTTCGGGGCGCGGGTCGGCGGTGTGGTCGTCGGGAAGGCGAATCACGACGAGCGCCGGCACCTTGCCTGCCGCCAGCTTCCTCTTGAAATCGCGCTCGAATTCGCGCACGCGAAACTGATCGGGAATGCCGAGGTTGAAGGTCGGGTAGCGGCGATCCGTCGCCTCGAAGACCGGCTCGGGCAGCGGCGAGTTGAGAAAAAGACGGTTGCCTTGGGGCTGCGAGCCCGGCAGTTCGGCGTTGCCTTCGAGCTCGAGGCCTTCGCCATAATTGAAGAGCCCTTTGCCGCTGTCGGCAACGTGCTCCCACAGCGAACCGAACTGCGGCTCGTCTTCGGGCATGGGCGCGTCGGCCCCGCCGAAGAGCGCGCGGCGGCCGGGCTGCGCCGCGTCAGGGTCGTCGTGGCGGCGTCCGCCATAGCCCGAAGTCCAGGCGGTATTGAAGTACGGCGTGGGATCGATGCCCATCACCCAACGGTGCCCGTCGGCCGAGACGTCGCTATCCACGTCGAAGTTGTCGCTCATGGCGTAGCGGGCGACCAGCGCGTGCAGGTTGGGCGTGACCTTCAGGTGCGTCACGGATTGGTCTTCTCTCGCCCATCCGTCCATTCCGAATTCGGCCAGGCTCGGGTCGCCGTTGGCGCCGGCCACATCGCCCAGCACCTGGTCGTAGGTGCGATTCTCGCGGATCACGAGAAAGCAGTGCTTGAGATGCGGCAGTGCATCGCCGTGATCGATCGCAGCCATATTCCCGGCGACAACCGTTCGCGTCAGTTCATTCGCCGGCGGCAGATCGGCAAGATGAATCGCGCTGATGCTGCCGTATTCGAGCGAGCCGACATACGTAGGCGCGTTGGCTTCGTGCGCCTTGCCGCCGTTCGGCCCCGCACCTTTTCCCTTCGTATTCACGACGTAGATCGTCTTGCCATCGGGTGAAATCGCGACCGCCGATGGATTCCAGCCCACCGGAATGTGCTCGACGACACGCAGCGTAGCGGCGTCCACAACGCCCACCGCATCGATTCCCGACTCGGCCACGTAGGCGCGGCCGTCGCGCAGGGCCAGGCCGCTCGGCATCACTCCGCGCAGCGGGCGGCCCTTAGCCTCTTCAAACCGCTCTCCGGTGAACGGCGAAAGCGCAGCCTGCGCCAGGACCTGTTTCCCGTCAGGGCTGATTTTGGCGACTGCATCTTCGTGGGCGAGCGAGACGAAGACGGCATCCGCATCGACCGCAATTCCACTCGGCGCCGCTCCGCCGACGGTCGCGCCGGGCGTCTCGGTGATGCGCTCGCCGAGGCGCAGCTTGGCACTGATCGCCGGATGCTCGCGGTTGCGCACGTCATAGGTCCATAACGAGCTGCCGCGTAGCGAGTTCTCTTCGCCCAGTCCCGCGATTTTCTTTCCTTCCGCAATCGTCCCCTCGCGCGCGGCTTTCGACGGATATCCGAACGGCGGGAAATGCAGTCCCGTGCCGAGAGGGTCTTTGGAATCCGCTCCGGGAATTGTGGTGTATTCGAAGAGCCCCGTATTGACGACGTAGAGCCGCGCGCCGTCGGGCGAAAGCGCCAGCGCATATGGGTAGTTTCCCGTCGGGATCGAGGCAATTCGCGCTAGGCTTGCGGCGTCCACGATCACGATGCGCCAATTGCCCTGGTCGAGCGCATAAAGCGTCTTGCCGTCGGCCGAGACCGCCAGCGTAGCCGCAAAGCTGCCTTGGAAATCGTGCGCCTTGCGCTCATTCGGGCTCATCCGGTTCATGGCGTCGGTCAGGCAGTCGTAGCCGTCCAGCGAAACGTCGCCCGCCGGCTGCCAGTCGCCGGTGCGGTAGGCGCGTATCTTGCCTGAGTCACCCGTGGCCACGTAGAGCAATGAGCCATCGGGCGAATAGGCCAGCCCCGCGTGAACCTCGATCGCCGGATCGTTGTCGTGCCCAGCCGGCATGCGCTTGACGGCGGGGCTTGGTCCGGCAGGGTCGCCAATGACGTTGAGCGCAAAGGGAAAGCCGATTGAAGGCACGGCGATCTGCCCGCCATCGGGCCGCACCGCAATCGCGAAGGGGTACGGAGCTACGGAGACCCAGTTGCCGGCGGGGCGAATTTCCCGGCCATCGGGAAGCAAGGCGGTGACGCCGGCCTGGGCGGAGATGGTTGCCACAGCACTCAATGCAGCGACCTGGAAAAGGGGAAGAGAAAAGCGACGAGAGGGAAGCATGAATTCCAGTATGCAACGCGGAGATGAATTTCCGATTGCTTGCATCCGCGTCGATAGGGATCGAGCGATCCCAGCCGGCCGAGGAATGGGGTTCTCTTTCTTGCCGGACCGACGAAAGTTTCTCGTCGAATCGGCAAGCGTTGGAGCCGCAATTGCTCTTCTCGCTCGGCGTCGCTGCGTCAGAATGATTCTCCGCTCGAATGCCAGGCGGCTACGCTTTCTGCGGTACACTTGCGATTGAGAGACCCTGCCGTTTGAGCCGAAAGGATATTGAGTGAGAGGCATCCTCCTCGCGTGCGCCGCGTCGTTCGGCGCCGCATCGTTTGCCCATGCGCAGGTTATCCAGCCGCCTATTGCCCAGCCGCCCGCTTGTACCTCGAAACAGATTCCGGGTTACATGACCAGTTGGGCGGGACAGCCGGGAGCCAAGGACCACTCCGAGCTGCGATCGCTGACCAAGGGCACGCATCTCGCCTGCTTTGCATTCGGAGCGGACGGCAGCGATCCAGCATGCTCCATAACGACCGATAGCAGCGGGCACTATACCGTCCCCTCCCACGATTCGATACGAATCCCGCGTGACGACAACGTGACTCTTACCTGCAAAGGGAAAAACCCCACCTGCTGCGAAATGCAGATGACCCCCGACGATGCTCCATTGAAAAAGGGAGACACGAAACCTCAGCCGGAGCCGCAACTGGGCATCGTGCGGTGACCCTGATTTCGATTCGTGCGAGGATCAAAGCCAGGGCGCATTCCTATTCAACGCCGGCCACGCAAAATCATCCCTGTATATCGAACTGCTCAGGATGCAGCGCCGGGTCGCTCTTCACCAGGATGTTCTTGCCCACCAGTTCCTCGAATTCCTGCAGCCAGATGGAGTTGTTGGCCTTGAGCACTTTCACCGTCTCGGGGTTCACGCGCAGCAGCACGTCGGAATTCTCGAAGTGCTTGCGCATCTTGCGCAGCTCGATGTAAATCTCGTTGGCCACTGTCGTCGGACTCTTCACCATGCCCGTCGCCTGGCACGTGGTGCACGGCACGCTCAGCGTGCGCTCCAGCGACTGCTTGACGCGCTTGCGGGTGATGGCGACGAGGCCGAAATCGTTGAACTGAAGAACTTTGGTTGGCGCTCGATCGGTCTTGAGCGCTTCTTCCAGAGCCGCCATGACCTTGAAGCGGTTCTTACGCTCGTCCATGTCGATGAAGTCGATGACGATGATGCCGCCCAGGTCGCGCAGGCGAATCTGGCGCACGATCTCCGGCACCGCGTCGAGGTTGGTCTTGAGGATCGTATCCTCGAGACGCGCCGATTTGCCGACGTATTTTCCGGTGTTGATGTCGATGGCGACCAGCGCCTCGGTCTGGTTGATGACGATCGAGCCGCCGGACTTGAGCCACACCTTGGAGCGCAGAGCCTTCGATATTTCGTCCTGGATGCCGAAGTGCTCGAAGAGCGGAGTCTCCTTGGTGTAGAGCTTCACGCGACGGGTCAACGATGGCGAAACGTGGTTGAGGAAGCGCACAATGCGCTCGTAGTCGGCCTCGGAGTCGACCCAGATGGAGGAGAAGTTGGCGCTCATCTGGTCGCGCAGGATGCGCTCGACGAGGCCGAGGTCGTGATAGATCAGCGAAGGCGATTTCGAGCTCTCCGAGCGCTGCCGGATTTCCTCCCAAAGATGCAGCAGGAAGCGCAGGTCGGCGCGGAGCTCCTCTTCCGACGCGCCTTCCGCGGCGGTGCGTACGATGAATCCGCCGGAGGCTTCGCCGCGCTCGCTGATGAGAATGCGCTTGAGGCGATGGCGCTCCTCGTCGGAGGCGATCTTGCGGCTGACGCCGACGTGGCTCACCGTGGGCATGAAGACCAGGAACCGGCCGGGCAGCGCGATGTGGCTGGTAATGCGCGCGCCCTTCTTGGCGATGGGCTCCTTGGCGATTTGGACAAGAATCTCCTGCCCGGGTTTCAACAGGTCGCTGATGATGGGCAGATCGGAGGTTTGCGCCGAGCGGCGCGCGGCGCCGCGCCCGCGGCGGCCCAGATCGGCGTGGCCGCGACGGCCGCGGAAGCTGCGCTCGCGCCGTGGGCCGGTAACGGGTTGGGTCTCGGCTTCGGCAGCCTGCGGCTGTTCTTCCTCTTCCTCGACGGCGGCTTCCTCTTCTTCGCCGTTTCGGTCACCAAACGCCATCTGGATATGGTGATCGAGATGGGCTTCCTGCAGCAGTTCGCCGAGCTCGCCGGAGCGAATCTGTGTCTGCAGGGTCTCTTCTTCGAAGTCTTCGAGGTCGTGTTCGTCGGCCTTGTGATGATGGTGCGCGGGAACGTCATACTCCTCGCCCTCGATCACTTCTTCTTCGACCAATCCCTGACCCGGCGCGAAGCCCGAGAGCGTCGCTGTCGATGCGGCAGCCGGAGCGGTAGCTTTGGCTGGCGTAGGAACGGTCTCGGCGACTGCATGTGGAGTCTCCGTCCCGCCGTCGTCGGTCTTCTTCTTCTTTCCCCCAAGGCCGAAGATCCGGAAGCCGCTCGGGGGCAGCGGATCGACGCGATGCGAGGCTTTGCGATCGCCGGATGACTCGGCGCTACTCCCTTCGCCGGATGCCTCTGCTACGGAAACGCTGGATTGGGAAGCCGAATCGGAGAGCTCTGCGCTCTCTTCGCCCGATCCGGCGGACAGCGAAACCGGTTCGGGAATCTCGTGAGCATCGGGGTCGTCGAACTCGACGCGCACCTTGAGAGGATCGGATCGCCATTCGTGGCGCGAGAACTCCTCTGCCGAATCGGGCTCCGCTTCGGGTTCGGATACGGCCTGCGGCGGGGACCAGGGTTCGGGCTCGGGCTCGGAGGTGGACTCAGTCGACGGCGGAGACCAAGGCTGCGGTTCCGGCTCGACAGCGGTTCTTTCGGCTGCGCCGCGCGCCTTCGCCTCCGGAATCGAGGAGACGATGCGCAGATCGGCTTCATTTGCGGGCGGCAGCGCAAAGTCAGACTTCTCCTCGAACAACTCTTCCTCTTCGATCGCGTCGGGCGAAGCCTCCAACTCCTGTTCGGGTCCGCGCTCGATTTCGAAACCGGGCTCCGCCCCGCGGCGGTGGCGAGACAGCGATTCGCCCGGTAACAGACCACTGCCGTCCCACTCGATCGGCCGGTCGACGAGAGTCGCCGGTTTGAAGGTGCTTACGGAACGTAGCGACGATGGCGGTTCCGGAGCTCTGGCCGAGATGGACGCAGGCGTGCCTCCGTATTTGGAGAGGGATTCGCCAGGCAGCACAAACTTGAACGGCGCAGGCGAAGGCGAGGGCACAGGCGGCGCAGTCGAGGTGTGGACCGAGACTTCGGCTTCCAATGCTTCCTCGGCTTCAGGAGTCGGTTGGGCCTCAGCGGCCTCGCTCGTGCCTTCCGGCGAGCCGCCATGGCCACGGCCGCCGCGACGACGGCGGCGTCCGCGCCAGCGACGAGCTCCAGCGGACTCGACCCCCGACTTGACGTCAGGGGATTCGACGGCTGACCCGGACGAAGCCGCCTCCGGCTCCGCGGCTTCTTCCGCAGCCGTTTCAGCGCGGCGCTCGCGCGGGCCAGGCGGTTCCTGCTTCTGTCCGTTGCGGTCGCTGCGAGCGCCCCGGCCGTCGGTGTGTCGAACCTCTCGCGGCGCCTGGCCGGCGCTGCCGGAGGCGGCCTTTTCCAGCTCCTCTGACGCTTCCTGGTCTTCAAGCTCCAGAAAGTCGGTTACATAGAGGAACGCGTCGCGCTCCAGGCCGATATCGACAAACGCCGATTGCATGCCCGGAAGCACCCGCGTAACGCGGCCGTTATAGATGGAACCCGCGAGAGTATATTCGTTTTCGCGTTCGTAGTAGATTTCCGCGAGTTGATCGTCTTCAAGAATCGCAAGCCGCGTCTCATGCGGCGTCGAGGAGATACATATTTCCTTTGCCATCGTACCTTTCCGCCCGGCGGCGAGGGCCAACCGGGATCTGAGGCGAGGCGGAATGGGAATGCAAAGGCAAGAGGCTGGGCGGAGGGGAAAACCTGGTTGACTCTGGTGTGCGGGTGGAAGCGCGGCCCAGGCCGCGGCAAATTTCCAAACGAACAATCCGAAGGAGCCGTTCGATGCGGTGATCCGATCGCAGAGGTGTTGTGGCCGTCCATGCCCGACTCACGGGCGGGGCCGTTTGACCGCCGCAGACTCGACCACCCCGGCCGCACAGCGCAAGGGAATCCGATGCTCCCGCGCATGCTGTAGAGTGGGTAAGCTGCGAACGGCACCGGAGTTCCCGGCGGCAAGTCCTTGTCGCTGGGATAGACCGGTGTGCCCGTCTCTGCGCGCTCATAAACCCTTGTCTTGCCGGATTCGCGATCCATTCCGGACCTGGCCGGCTAATGATTGAAACTCCCGCTCCCTGCAATAAAGAAGCAATAGGCAACCCTGCAGAAAGCTGCTCCGTCCGGGAAAGTTCGCCGGACGGTGACCCGGTTGGGGTCAAAACCTAGAAACCTTTCAGTTCACGAACCGGCGCATGCGCACGTTCATCGCCACGCCCAGCGCCAGAAACGTAAACAGGACCGAAGATCCGCCGTAACTCATTAACGGCAAGGGGATGCCGGTAACGGGCATAAACCCAATGACCATGCCGACATTGACCACGATCTGGAAGGTCAACACAGCCACTATCCCCATGATAATCAAGGAGCCGGACAGGTCCGCGGCTGTTTGAGCGTTTTGAATCAAACGCATCAATATGAAAAAGTATAACAGCAGCACCAAAATCGCGCCGACAAAGCCATGCTCTTCGCTGAAGGCGGCGAAGATAAAGTCCGTATAGGGAATGGGCAGGAAATAGCCCTGAGTCTGGCTTCCCTTTTCGGCGCCTTTGCCCCATACCCCCCCGTCGCCGACCGCGATCAGCGACTGGCGAACCTGGTAGCCGCTTCCTTTGGGGTCGTTGTCCGGATTGACGAAGCTGGTCAATCGAGCTTTCTGATACGGCTTGAGGACTTTGCCGCTGCTCCAGGCGCCGCCAATTAGAACGATGGCGCAAGTGATGAGGATGAGAGCCTGCCGCAGGCTGATGCCGCCCAGGAACAGCCCGGCGATAAGCACTGGCATGTAGATCAGCGTCGTGCCCAGGTCCGGCTCAACGAGCACCAGCACCATGGGTACGCCCACCAGCGCCAGCGCCTTGAAGATCTCCTTCCAGGTCAGGTTGCGTCCGCCCAGGTTGGCGAAGTAGCGTGCGACGACGAGCACCAGGACCAGTTTGACCCATTCCGAGGGCTGGAATTGGAAGCCGTGAAAGGCGAACCAGCGCCGGGCGCCCAGGGCTTTGTGCCCGACTACCTTCACCGCGGCCAGCGCGACCAGGCACACTCCGTAGGCCCACGGCGACCAGTCGACCAGCTTGTGGTAATCCACCTTGGCCAGGATGAACATGGCCACGAGTCCCCCGGCAATCCAGAAAACCTGCTTGGTATGAAAGCTGGTGAAACGGGTATGCAGCGTGGCCGAGTACACCTCCATGACCGAGATGGTGCACAGCACGAGTACCATCGCCAGCAGCGTCCAGTCGAAGTCGCGGAACGACAGCATCCGGCGCATCAGTGCAGGTCCTCGCGCCGCGGCACAATCATCGCCGGCTGAACCTCATCGGCAAGCGCGGAGGGTACGGGCTTCAGCCCGTGCGTTAACTTCGCCGAATCGGATTGGGGCTTCAGCCCCTGAGGTGTGTTTTTGCCGGACTTCGCCATCTGCAACCCAGCCGCGGGATCCACCACAAAATGCCCACCCTGAAAACCACCCTTGCCGTCCGGGTTTGACCACAGGGCTCCGACTTCGACGGGCTTGGTCTGGCCGGCTTGCTCCAGAATGTTGTGCTCCAGCCGGCGCTGCTTGTCGACGTAAGCCGCCGCTACGTAAGTTGCCAGCCGGGCGGCATTCGATCCCCAATCGCCATGCTGGAAGAGGACGCAGACCACGAATTCCGGATTGCGCCGCGGGATGACGCCCACGAACCATCCGTTCGGCTTGGTATCCACGCCCTTCATCAACTTGAGCGCCGCGTGGCTGGCCACCTGCGCGGTGCCGGTCTTGCCGGCGAAATCGATACCGTCGAGGTGCGACGCAAACGCCGTATTGAACTCCCCGGGGCTCGTCGCCTGCGCCATGCCTTCGGTGATGATCATCCAGTTCGCTGGGTCGAGGGGCACTGTAGCCACACCGGAACCGGGAAAGCTGTCATACAGCGCCGACCGGAATTCCGGCGGAAGCTGTGCCGGATCGACTACGTGTGGCCGCACGAAATGGCCGTCGGACGCAATGCCGGAGATCATGCGCGCAAGCTGGATGGGCGTGACGGTGACCGGGCCCTGTCCGATTCCCACCGAAATGGTTTCGCCGGCGTACCACTTCTCGTGGTAGTTGCGCAGCTTCCACTCGGTAGAAGGCACGACGCCTGCGGCTTCATTCGGCAGGTCGACGCCGGTGCGCTCGCCGAGACCCACTTCGTGCGCGTATTTGGCGATCGTGTCGATGCCCAGTCTGTCGGCGAGAGTATAGAAATAGGTGTCGCACGACCACGGAATGGCGTGTTCGATATCTACCAGCCCGTGATGGTGGTCGCAGGCATGGAACTGCCCGTAGAAAGTCGCTCCGCCGTTGCACACCACCTTGAAGTCCTGCGCGATGCCCTCCTGCAACCCAGCCAAGGACATGAGAATCTTGAAGGTCGAGCCCGGCGCAAGCTGTGCCTGGATGGCGCGATTCATCAGCGGGTGCATGGGATCGGTGACCAGCTTGCTCCACGCGGCACGATTGATGCGCACGGCGAAATCGTTGGGGTCGTAGCTGGGGTGCGAGACCATAGCCAGAATCTCGCCGCTGCGCGGGTCCATGGCCACGACCGCGCCTTCGCGCGGGCCCAGGGCCAGCTCCGCGGCCTTCTGGATATCGTTGTCGATGGTCAGGTTCAGGTCCTTGCCGGGGATGGCGTGCTGGGTCCCGAGATAGCCCACTTCGCGGCCGTGGCTATCGACGATGACGTCCCGCGCGCCATCCTGCCCCCTCAGCAGCGCGTCGTAGGTTTCCTCGACTCCGGCCTTGCCGACCACATCCCCCGGCTCGTAGGTCGCGTAGCGCGGGTTGTTGAGGTCGTCCTCGCTCACCTCGCCCACGTATCCGATCAGGTGCGCCGCGTAGCCGTCGCGCGGATAGAGTCGCCGCTCCTCGTCGATGGTTTCCAGTTCGGGCAGCTCGTTGCGGTGCGCGGCCACAAAAGCCGACTCGTCGGCCGTCATGTCCTGCTTGATGGGGATGGGCTGATAGCCCGGCTCGGCGCGGTAGCGGCGAATTGTGGCGCGAAGCTGCTCTAGATCGAGGTTGAGCCCTTTGGCAATGAGCGGCAGATCGGCCTCGACGTTGTGGCCCTGCTCGCGGACCAGGAAGCAGGAGATCGAGGGGTAGTTGTCGACGATGAGACGGTTGTCACGGTCGAAGAGCTTGCCGCGCGGCGCCAGCACCGGAACCTTGCGGATGCGGTTCTGCTCAGCGAGACTGCGGAAGTTCTGCGCACCCAGCACCTGCAGCCGCCACAAGCCCGCGACCAGCGCCAGCATCAGGAGCAAAATGCCCCATTGCACCGCAACCAGCTTGATGTTGGGGATCTTCTCGCCTCGATTGTCGCGGTGCTCTGAAACCATGGGGAGTCACTACCAGCATAGCGTGAATTTGATTTCCTGGGGCAGTGCCGCGCAAGATTCGACCCATTACGAGGGTTCAACGGGTCAATCAATGATCGAGCGGCCCGTGACTCACCCTGCACAGCATCTGGATTCAAGCTTTGGTGAATGCCCAGCGGTGTGGAACGGTTCCAGGTTGAAGCCAGTGACTCCTTGTCGCACCCCTTTAGCGAAAGGGTGGGGGCGCGTTTTCGACCTTCCCGAATTAGCAAACCGATTCAACTCTGGAAGATTTCTCCCACAAAAGTACCGTGATTCATGGCGCGATGTGCTTCAATTCAAAAACTCCGCAGCTTATCCTCGAGGTACGTTTTCTCTTGTCTTCGGCGTGACAAATCCCCCTTGTGACTTCGGGAGAAGGAATATGCGCGAGTCTTTTTTGCTTTTCACTCTGGGCACGATCACTCTGATGGGCGGGCTTTGCCCGTCCGCAAAGGCTCAAATCAGCACTGCCGGGTCCCATCCCGAGCAAACCAACAAGCTGGCGATCAAAACCACAACCCTCAGTACAGGCCGGGTTGCGGTCGATTACGCGGACGCCGTGGCGGCAACAGGCGGCACAAAGCCGTACACCTTCAACGCCGCAGGCTTGCCGGCCGGACTCAAAATGAACAAGTCGACCGGTGAAATCACCGGCACGCCCGAGGCCGGAATGGCGGGCATAACCGCCGTGACCGTGAATGTGACCGACTCTAGCAAGCCGGCCAAGCAATCGGTGACCACACGGCTCGATCTGTGGGTCTACCAGGCCGCCGACAAGGAAGAATGCGGCCAGCTCAGCCTGGGCGACAACGCCAGCTTCAACGGCTTTGTGCCTTACGCGCCGACCGACCTGTGGGACACCGACATCTCCAACGCGCCGCTCGATCCGGACAACGAAGCGATCACTTCGGCCGGAGGGTTTGCCGGCCTCAATCTTCATCCCGACTTCTCCTCCATTGCCGACGGAGACTACGGAATCCCCTACGTGGTGGTCGACTCGAGCGCGCAACCCCTCGTTTCCGTTGACGTCGACGCCTACGCCAGTGAAAGCGATGTGGCTCTTGAACCAATTCCCATCACCGCGCCCATCGAAGGCGCGCCGGCCGACTGCGCCGCCGGCGGCTGGCCGCACACGTATCTGGGCGACGCGCACGTGCTGGTCGTCGATCGCAACACCTGTTTTCTTTACGAGACCTTCAACACCCATCGCTGCAATGGCCAGTGGGCGTCGGATTCCGAAACGATCTGGGACCTGAAGCAGTTCGAGCATCGTCCCTGGGGATGGACGTCGGCCGATGCCGCCGGCCTGCCGATTATGACCGGCCTGGTGCGCTACGACGAAGTCGCCGCGGGCGCCATCAAGCACGCCATCCGGTTCACCATGCAGGTCACCAAAGACGACGCCAACGACGGATACTTCGTCGAGCCCGCCACGCACGCCGCGGGCATCTACTGGGGCGTGAGCAACGTGATGGGCATGCGCGTGCGGCTCAAGTCGGACTTCGATATCTCCGGCTTCTCCAAGGCCAACCAGGTCATCCTTACCGCGATGAAGCAGTATGGCATGGTGATTGCCGATAACGGCGGCTACTTCTTCTTCCAGGGCGCACCTAGCGCGTATTGGAACGACAACGATCTCGACAACCTCAAGAACATCGCTTCGTCGAACTTCGAGGTGGTAAAGATGACGCCCGCCTGGCCCGGCTGGGACTCGAGCACCGCGCCCACCGGAGCCCTGCCCACGATCCACAGCTTCAGTGCCTCGGCAACAAATGTTAAGCCGGGCACGGCCGTCACGCTTGAGTGGAACGTTATCGACAGCTCGTATCTTTTCATCGATAAGCTCGGCGGAGTGCGCGGAACCAGCATCGTGGTCAAGCCGGAATCAACTACGACGTACACACTGAACGCCACCAACGACTCCGGCCGATCCACTCGCAGTGTAACGGTCAAGGTGCAATAGGATGCGCGGTTCAGCATCCCGGAATGCCTGAACCCCAACCCGACTTTTTACCGGATTCACATTTTGCGTGATGTCGCCGTGGTACGATTTGAGACGCGACCGGAGGCTCGTTCATGCTCTTCTCCCGTCTGGTTTCCCCCTTTGTCGTCGTTCCGGCTTTGCTGCTGGCATCGTATGCCCCTCTGGCTGCTCAAAGCGCCAAGGCTTCGGATGACACTCCCCTTGCCGGGCTCACTATCGCGCCGAATGACGTCGAGGGCACGAAGATTCCTTACGAAAAGTGGCTTCATCTGGTCCGAACAGCGCTCGTCGAGGAGAAATTCGACGATCTGGATCAGGCCGCAGACCGGTATCGCTCCGAGAAATCACGCGGGCAAGGCGGGAGTTGGGCTTTGCATGCCTTCTATGAGGCGCTCGATGCTCCCCAGGAATCCGACAAGGACACGCTCGATCACCTGGCGCATCTGGAGCGATGGATTGCCGCACGGCCGGAGTCGATTACCGCGCGCGTCGCATTGGCGACGAGCTTGGAGCGCTGGGCATGGGTGGCGCGCGGCCACGGCTATGCCAACACGGTGACGCCCGAGGGGTGGAAGCTCTTCAACGAGCGCATCTCCAAGGCGCAGTCCGTTCTCGAAGCCGCCGAGCGTCTGCACGCTACGTGCCCGCAGTGGTCGCTGGAAATGATGAGAGTCGGTCTGGCCCAGAGCTGGGACGCAGACCGTATGCGCCAGACATTCGAGCGCGGCGTCGAGGCGGAGCCGGGTTACTTCTATCTCTATCAGGTTTACGCGGACTATCTTCTGCCCAAATGGGACGGCAAGCCCGGCGACTCGTCGGCATTTGCGAAAGCCTCGGCCGACAACGTAGGCGGCGCGGACGGAGACGAACTGTACTTCCGCATTGCAGCCATGCTGATTCGCCGCGGGGACGATTCCTTCCCCGCGCATGAGATGGATTGGCAGCGGATTCAGCGAGGTTATGAGACGCTTTCCGAGCACTACGGTTCGAGCCGGCAGACCCGCAACCAGATGGCTTTCATTGCCTGGAGATTCGGAGACGCGGGGATTGCGCGGCAGCAGTTTCTGGCCATCGGAGACAAGTGGGCGGTTTCGGTGTGGGGAACGCGCGAGCGTTTCGACCGTGCACGGGACTGGGCGCATGGCGGGGAATCTTGAGGCATCCCGCGCGTTCGGCTGCGGTTTTCAAGGCCACGAGGCCGCTGCAACCCTCGGAGCGCCTGCATTTTCGCGGGCTGAAGCCCGCGAGAAAAATCAAAAACAGAGGATTTGTTCGGCACGCCTATAGCAATTTCTGAGTCACTGTATCCCGAAGTCGCTGTACTTGAGTCGACGCGACCCCAAGGAGCGGCGACCTTGCACTAAGCCCAAAAGGCCACAGCAACTCAGGAATTGCCGTAAAGCCGTGCCCTTTCAAAACTGCCCGTGAAGCGAGTTTTTCCGCAGCCTTTGAAGTCGTGCCCTTTCAAAGCGGCGGCTTGCTGGAGATTGCTTAGACTCTGCGCACCACGGGCTTGTGCATGGGCACCACCTGCACGGTGACGTCGCGTACTTCGGAAAGAAAGCGGTTGAGCACCGAGCCGCGCAGCAGGATATCCCAGCGCGAGCGCGCCGACTGGCCGAAGACGACATGCGAGATGTTCTCCTGCTGGGCGAAGCGGATCAGCGCGTCGGAGACGTTCTTGTCGGTGAGGTTGACCACCTGGGCGCCCAGGTCGCGGGCCATGCGCTGATATTCCTGCAGACGCTGGTAGGCTTCGGGGTCGCCGTGGCCCTGGTCCTCGTCAGGCCGGGTCACATACACCGCATACCAGTTCGTGGCCAGGCGGCCGGCGATGCGCGCGCCCACGCGCAGCAGGCGCTCGGTGCCGGGGCGCGTACTCAGACAGACCATCACCTTCTCTGGGATCGGCGCCTGTTCCAGGCCCTGGATGCGGCGGTACTCGGCGGCTCGGTTGCCCACCTGCTCGGCGGTGGTACGCAGGGCCAGCTCGCGCAGCATGTTCAGGTTTCCTTTGCGGAAGAAGTTGGCCAGCGACTGCTCCACTTTTTCCGGGGCGTAGATCTTGCCCTGGCGCAGCCGCGAGCGCAGCTCGTCGACGGTGATGTCGACGTTGACCACTTCGTCGGCGCGCTTGAGAAAGTTGTCGGGCACGGTCTCGCGGATGACGGTATTGGCCGAGCGTGTGACGGCATCGTTGAGCGTCTCGAGGTGCTGGATGTTGACGGCGGTCCACACGTCGATGCCGGCATCGAGCAGCTCCAGCACGTCTTCGTAGCGCTTGCGGTTCTTGCTGCCCGGCACGTTGGTGTGGGCCAGTTCGTCGACGATGACCGTTTGCGGATGGCGCGCCAAAATGGCGTCGACATCCATTTCCTTGAGGTTGACGCCGCGATAGGGAATTACCCGTAGGGGTACAACCTCGAGATCGCCGATCTGGTCGGCGGTTTCCTTGCGTCCATGCGCCTCGATCAGGCCGATCACCAGGTCCACGCCTTGTACGCGCGCCAGGTGAGCATCGTGCAGCATCTGGTAGGTTTTGCCCACACCGGGGGCTGCGCCGATGTAGATGCGCAGTTTGGCGGGCTCTTGCTGCGGCTCGAGCTTGATCTCCGCCATGATTCAGCCCACCTCCACCGGATGACGGATCCGATCCACAGCCTTCACCGGAAGAGTGAAGCGGAAGGTGGTGCCGTGGCCGAGGCGGCTCTCGACGGCGATCTGGCCTCCAAGCGATTCAACCAGGCGCCGCACCAGCGCCAGGCCCATGCCGGTTCCGCTCTCGGAATAACGGTTGAAGCGGTCGAAGATGTTGCCCAGGCGGTCGGCCTCGATGCCGCGGCCGGTGTCGCGCACGGTGAACTGGACAAAATCTTTGATCTCCTCGGCGGCGATCAAAATCTCGCCGTCCGGCGGCGTGAAGCGAATGGCGTTGGAGATCAGGTTGTCAAGGATGGAGCGCAGGGCGCGCTTGTCGGCCTGCACGTAGGCCAGGTCGGCGAAGGCGCTGACTTCGATGCGGATGTGTTTCTGCGAGGCCTCATCGCAGAAGCGATCGGCCGCCTCGCGTAGCGCGGGCAGCGGCTGCACGCGCTCGATCTGGAACTCGCGCTTGCCGGTGTCGAGCTCGGCGACGTCGATGAGGTCGGCCATCAGGTCGTTGAGCTTCTCCGCCTCCTGGCTGGCCGAGGCAACCAGCTCGGCCTGCAGCGGGCGCAACTCGCCGCCGAAACCCTGGGTCAGCGCGTACAGGCCGCGGCGCAGCTCCAGCAACGGGTCGCGCAACTTGCGGCTGGCCACGGAGATGAACTGCGTCTTGAAGCGGTCGGTGTCTTGAAGGCTGGTTACGTCTTCCAGCGTGGTCACGGTGCCGAGCAGGCGGCCCTCGGAGTCGCGCATGGGCGTGGTGCGCAGGCGGTAGCTGCGCTCGCGTTGGCCGATGCGCATGGGCAGCATGGCGGCTTCGCCTTCGGCGGCGACGGCTTTTTGCATGGAAACCGCGTCGCGGATGGCGCTCAAGATTTTGTCGCCGCCCGGCGTTGTGGCCAGCGCCATGCGGTCGCCTGCGGCCGCGCCCAGCAGTTCGGCCGCGGCCTGGTTCACCTTGAGGATGTGTCCCTTGCCGTCGGTGACAATGATGGGCTCGAAGATGGATTGCAGCACGGCGTCGGAAAGCTGGAACTCCATCTGCCGGCGGCCGGCTTCGGTTTCACGCAGATCCCGCAGGCGCACGGCAAGGCGATTCAACTCGATGGCAATGGCGCCGAAGTCGTCGCGGCTGCTCCACTCCACGCGATGTTCGAGGTTTCCCTGGGCGATTCGCCGCGCGTCGCGCGCCACCGAGCGGATGGGGCGAAGGACGAAGAACACCGTTGCCACGGCGACCAGTATTGCCAGTGCGACGAAGGCATACACGAGTCCCATTTGTCCCGCCGCCGCAAGCGCACGGCGCACGGCGATCGCCAGCGCCACATTCAGCAGAGCAAGCAAAGCACATCCGAGAATCAATCGCTGGGAAAGGCTCAGCATCGCACGGGCTCCCGGCCGGCAGGTGTCTCTTGAAGTCAGGATATCGTGTCGAATCTCGTGGCATGGCGTGCGGGAGCCATGCTCGGGAAATCAGGCGCGAATCGGACGATAGTGCGCGGATCAGATCGCGGGCATGCGGCAGACCGAATAGCCGTGCTGGCGGTACGGGCAAACCATTCCGGCGGGCGCCGCGCCGTGAATGACGGTCCACGAAACCTCGGGATACTGCTTTTTCAGGATGCGAAAGCGTTTGAGGTCCCAGCGGTTCAAACCGTATGTCGCATTGCTCATTTCCTTCCACTCGTCCGCCAGGGCAGGAAAGAGCGAGACCACGCCGCCATCCTTGTAGTAGTCGGCCAGGGCCGACCGCTCGGCTATGGCTCGGAATCCGTGCACATCGGTCTCCTCGTCCATGAAGTACCGCGAGTCGACCGCGAAGACGGCGTCGGTGGGCGTATAGTGGCGCACCCAGAGGAGGGTGTCGACCCAGGGATTGCTGCTGGCAGCCGATGGAAATTCAATCTGCGGGCTGTGCGGGTAGGTTTGCCGGTTGACGATGAACATGCCGATCGCCAGGGAGACGGCTATGGCCGCGATCGCCCAGCGGCGCCTTCCACCCAGGACTTCGCCGAGCATGCCGGCGAAGAGCAGGACAAAGATGAAGGTGATGATGTGGAAGGAGCGAAGCGGCTGCAGGCGGGCAAACATCTCGAAGCGGTCGGAGGAGGCCATGACCGCAGCGGCGGCGATGGAGAGCAGGCCGAAAGGAATGAGAGCGAAGCTGATGCGCTGAAATCCGGGGCGCGTGCCGCGAAAATTGCCCCTCCAGAACCAGGCCAAGAAGGCGAGCGGCGCCAGCATGCCCAGCCAGTGGTACCAATGCCAGTTGTAGAGGAAAAAGTAGTCGCGCGAAAAGAGCGCCTCGCGGTAGTTTCCGGTCGCCGGCGCCATGGCGAATCCCATCGGCAAAACGGCGCCCGCCGCCAGAGCTGGAACCGGTTCGCCTTCGACCGTCTTGCTGCGTTCGCCGAGCCAGATCACGGCGATGAGGAACAGCAGGTAGAAGACCATCTGGATGTGCACCGCTGCGGTCAGCGCGATGGCGACGGTAGCCGGCACATAGCGTTTCTCCAGGATGGCTGCCAGCGTGAAGAGCGTCAGCGGCGTGGAGATGGACCGCGCGGTCAGATACGGGTCGATCAAAAGCAGCCCGGTATTGGTTGCCGGCATGGTCAGCACCGCGGTCATGATCGTCAACGAGCTCCAGAGGGCGCGTTGCGATGAAAAGCAGGCTCTTGCGAGCATCCAGCAGGCGAACA
>JASHTH010000742.1 GCA_030040655.1 Acidobacteriaceae bacterium
CGAATCCGATGCCCGGCGCGCGCGGCCCGCCCAGAGCCTCGCTCAAGCCGTCGTAGCGGCCGCCGCCGAGCAGCGCATTCTGCGCGCCCAGGCCTCCATGGGTGAATTCAAACGTGGTCCGCGTGTAGTAATCGAGCCCGCGCACCAGGCGGTCGTTGCGTGTGTAGGGCACTCCCGCCGCATCCAGCGCCGTAAGCACCGCGGCAAAGTGAGCCCGCGAATCGTCGTCGAGCGAGTCGGCGATCTTCGGCAGCGTCTCGATGATCGGCTGGTCCGCGGGAACTTTACAATCGAGGACGCGAAGAGGATTGGTGACTGCGCGGCGTTGGCAGTCCTCGCACATCTGGCCGACGACGGGCGCCAAGGCTGCGCGGAGCGTGTCGTTGTAACGGGCGCGGTCGGCCGCGGAGCCAACGGAGTTGAGGTGCAGCGTCCATCCTGCGATGCCAAGCTCGTCGAGCAAGGTGGCGAGCATCTCCAGCACTTCGGCGTCGCGCAGGGGCGATTCGCTGCCGGCCGAGGGCGGCCCGATGACCTCGGCCCCGATCTGGTAGAACTGTCGGAAGCGGCCCTTCTGCGGTCGCTCGCGCCGGAACTGCGGCCCGATGTAAAAGAGCTTCTGCAACTGGCCGCTCTCGCCGAGCTTGTGCTCAATGTAGGCGCGGACCACGCCGGCGGTGTTCTCAGGCCGCAGCGTCAGCGACTGGTTTCGTTCCGATTGCGCACGCCCGCGGTCCTCCCACGTGAACATCTCCTTCGCAACAATGTCCGTCTCTTCGCCCACACTGCGCGCAAAGAGCGACGTGTCTTCGAAAATCGGCGTTCGAATCTCGCCGAAGTTGTAGCGGGCGAAGACCGCTCGCGCAGTGGCGTCGATGCGGTTCCACAACGCCGTCTCCGGCGGCAGCAGATCGCGCGTCCCGCGCACGGCTTTGAGGCTTTGGCTCATAATTGAATCAACTTCTTAGGATACAAGGTTGGAGCGATGGCTCTTGACGTTGCATCGATGGCTCTCCTCGTGAGTTCGGTAGCGCAAGCGCCGGCTGTCGTCCAGTGCGCGCAGTCCACGCCCGAATCATGGCTGAAGGGGCTGCTGCCGACGATTGTACAAACGGTCGTTAGCTTGGCCTCAATCACAGCCGGCCTACTTATCGCCGTTTGGTCATTTAGAAAGAACCGCCAAACGGAAAATGAGCAGTGGATCAGAAACCAGAAAGCCGCTCATGACCAATGGGTACGAGATCAAAAGGTCGTGGAATGGAAAGATCTGATAGAGCTAGCAGGTGAGTACGAGCGGTTGATGCCGGCAGGTAAGCCCGGTTCCTCAACAGTGAACGCTGTGCGGAACGACATTCTTCCGCTTTGTGATCGCATCGCGCATTCGTCTGCGCGAGCTCTGGCGATCTCGCCCGTTCTGTCGATTAACGGGATTCGCTCGATGATCTTTCAGATCGTTCAAGAGGCTGACAATGCCATCGGCCGCATCGACGCTTTCTCGCAAAGCACTATAGGCGAACAAAATAGACTTGGTACGCCTCTCGATAACGCAATGGCGATTCGGACGAGATTTGAGGAGCTCCACTCCAAGCTAATCAGCCTCGCTAGACAAGACCTCAATCTCTGAAAAACGCAGGCACTTTCCCTTATGCTCTCTTCTTGATCGCCTTCCTCAGCGTGCTGTCGATCCTTGTCTGCCAGCCCGGTCCGCCGGCCTTGAAATGCTCGATTACTTCGGGCGAAAGGCGCAGCGAGACCAGTTTCTTCGTGGGAGCCTTCTGCGGGCCGCGCTTGCCTCGGCGCACAAGCTTTCCGTTGCGAATCAGGTCGGCGCGCGCAAGCCATGCACGTGCCGCTTTGGCGTCATTCGGATCGTACGGACCGTCCCCGACTTCGTACGGAATGCGGTCGCCTTCCCGGTGTGTCAGTACCCGATTCCAATCTGTCTCACTTTTGGTCTTGCTCATATCGCTCGCGCTCCTCTCGCGACGCAGGGCGGAAGGAAATGACCCGGACGTCGTCGCCGCGCTCTGTGTAAATCATCGCCAGCACTCTCTGATGAACGATAGCCAGGGCGATATCCATCCACCGGGGCTCACCGCCCGATCGAGCAACATACGTGCATTTCTCCGGATCGTTGTAAACAAGATGAGCGTCTCGAAAGTCGAGGCCATGCTTCTCAAGGTTCGACTTCCGCTTCGCTTCGTCCCAAACGAACACGCTTTGATTGTAGCTACAATTTGTCTACGAGCGCAAGATCGGGCCGATCGCTTTGCGAGGGCGACCGTTCTGGAGGGCGACCGCTTGAATCTTCGATAAGCCTCCCGCATCCTAACGCCATGGAATACCGTCTTCTCGGAGGGTCGGGCCTCAAAGTTCCCGTCCTCAGCTTTGGCGCCGGCACATTCGGCGGCGGCACGGAATTCTTTGACGCGTGGGGCGCGAGCGGCGACCTCGCGCAGGCTCGGCGGCTCGTCGACATCTGCCTCGAAGCCGGTGTGAACCTCTTTGATACCGCCGACGTTTACTCCGACGGCCGCTCCGAAGAAGTGCTGGCCAAAGCGCTCGAGGGCAAGCGGCACGACGCGCTCATCTCGACGAAAGTGACGTTTCGGATGAGCACAACCGAACGGCCGAACGACGCCGGCTCCTCACGCCACCATCTTCGCCGCTCGCTCGAAGGCAGCCTGCGCCGGCTCAATACCGATTATGTCGACATCTACCACCTGCACGGCTTCGACGCGCTCACGCCGGTCGAGGAAGTGCTCGATACGCTGACCACCTTCGTTCGCGAGGGCAAGGTGCGCTATATCGCCTGCTCGAACTTTTCCGGCTGGCACCTGATGAAGTCGCTCGCCGTGGCCGATCGCTACGGCTGGACGCGTTACGTGGCGCACCAGGTCTACTACTCGCTTGTGGGCCGCGAGTACGAGGGGGAGCTGATGCCGTTGGGGCTCGACCAGAAAGTCGGCGCGCTGGTTTGGAGTCCACTGGGATGGGGCCGGCTTACGGGCAAGCTTCGCCGCGGCCAACCGCTGCCCGCGGTGAGCCGGTTGCACAAGACGGCCGAATTCGGTCCGCAGGTGGACGAGGAGTACTTATACGCCGTGGTCGACGCGCTCGATGCGGTTGCCGCAGAAACGGGCAAATCCATCCCGCAGATTGCGCTCAACTGGCTGCTGCAGCGCCCCACCGTTTCCTCCGTGATTCTGGGGGCGCGCAACGAAGAGCAATTACTGCAGAATCTCGGCGCGATGGGATGGAACCTGACGAGGGAGCAGGTTGCGGCACTCGATAAGGCCAGCAATCGCACGGCCGTGTATCCCTACTGGCACCAGCACAGCTTCCCGGAGCGGAACCCGAAGCCGGTATAGGTCGAGGGTCGAGGGTCGAGGGTCGAGGGAATAGGGATCAGGGATCGGAGATCAGGAAGACTCCTTGCGAAGATTTCGCCTCCATCGCTGCCCGCGCATTTCGCCGCAGATCACTCCTCGCGCAGAATCTGCACCGGCTCAATGCGCGCCACGCGCACCGCCGGCAACAGCGAAGCCAGTGCCGCGACAAGCAGGACGAGCAGCACGACGCTCGAATAGGTCGCGGGGTCGACGGTGGAGATGCCGTAAAGCATGCCGGCAATGAAGCGCGTCATCCCCACGCCCAGAGCCAGGCCGGCCAGACAACCGACCACGGCCACGCGCAGCGCTTGCAGCACAAATCCGGCCACGATGCGGCCGCGCATCGCTCCC
>JASHTH010000100.1 GCA_030040655.1 Acidobacteriaceae bacterium
GTCGCGCCGATGCCAAGTGTCAGCGTGGCCAGCACGGTCAAAGTGAAGATCGGGTTGCGGCGAAAGCCTCGCAGCCCGTAGCGCAAATCCTGCGCGACTGTGCCGAGCCACCAGCCTGGGCGTTGCTCATGACAGTGTTCTCGGGCGCGCTCGATGGCGCCGAATTCGATCATCGCCTGCTGGCGCGCTTCATCGGGATTCATGCCGGCGGCAAGATTGGCTTTCGTCGATTGTTCGACGTGAAATTGAAGCTCGTCGTCGAGACCGATCTGTCTTCTGCTCGCAAACAGGAAGCGCAGGCGATTGAATAATTCAGCCATCATTCGGAAGACCTCCGCAGGGTGAATCGGTGCCTCGCATCACTCGTGGCGCAAAGCGGTCATGGGGTCAGTTTTCATGGCGGAACGTGCGGGTACCAGCGTGGCCGCCAAAGCCACCATCGCGAGGAGCAATACGACCGCGGTGAAGCTGATGGGATCGCGTGGCCCGACCTCATAGAGCATGCCCTGGAGCGATCCGGTGAGAGCGAGTGCCAGGAGCAGACCCAGACCACCGCCGACAGCGATAAGGCGCACGCCATCGAGAGCGATCAGGCTCAGGATGTCCGATCGTCGCGCGCCTAGAGCCATTCGCACTCCAATCTCCTGCGTGCGCTGCGTGGCGGTGAAGGCGACCACCCCGTATAGCCCGACGACAGCCAGGACGAGCCCGGTGGATGCAAAGAAACCGAGCAGTGCAGCCTCAAAGCGCGCCCTGTCGGCCATTGTGCTGACAGTCTGCGAGAGCGTTTCGATCTCGACGGGCACGGTGGGATCGATCGCGGCAATTTGCGAGCGCACCCAGGGCGCAACGGCCCTTTCCGACAGGACACTATCGATAATGACTGTGGGAGCGTGGCCGGTCCAATCGTCAGGGGAATCGCGGCGAAGGGTATACATTTCCGGCAGAGTCTCGTCCACCAGCCCGGCGTTTTTCACGTTTTCAGCAACGCCTATCACCGTGGTCCACGTCTTGTCGTGAACCGACTCGATTCGCTTGCCGACCGGATCCTCTCCGGGAAAAAGTCGCGCGGCCAGGAGCTTGCTGAGCACCACGAGCGGCTGGCTGGAGTTTCGGTCCTGCGCCGAGAAGGCGCGGCCACGAATGACGGGGATATTCAGCGCGCGAAAGTAGTCCGGTGTGACCTTGCGGCTAGCGACCGTGCCGCCGGTACCTGGATGCGTAGGCGGTTCGCCTTCAGCGCCAATGTCGGCGAAACGAAATCCCAGCGTTCCTCCGGGCGGCACGGTATCGCTGATGGCCACGGCCTGTATGCCCGGCAGGCGTCGCAAATTGTCCTCCAGCCGAAGATAGAAGTCCATCTGCTTCCGGCCGGTGTTGTATCGGAATCCGGGCAGCGCGATCTGAGCGGTGATGACACCGCCGGTCCGGATTCCCAGATTCTGCTGCTCGGCATTGCGAAAACTGCGCACCAACAAGGCCGCTGCGGATAGCAGGATCATGCTCGCGGCGATCTGTCCCACGACCAGGCCACGGCGCAGCAAAGCCTGATGGCACGATGTTGCCGACTTAGCGCTCAGTGCTCCGGCTCGCGCCTCCTGTAGAGCGGGCAACGAACCGAAGCACGCCCCGCAGGCGAGCGAAACGAACACCGTGAAGGCCGCGATGCGCAGATCGAGATGCGCTTTGAGCAGGAGTGGAATGCCCGTGGGTGCAATCGAGATAAAGACGGCGAGCAATCCCTCGGCCAGCGCCAATCCGCCGATTGCGCCGGCGACGGAAAGCAGAAGCGACTCCGTTAAGGACTGGCGAACGAGCCTGGCGCGGCTGGCGCCGAGCGCGGAACGCACAGCGAGTTCGCGTTCCCGCGCGGCGCCGCGGGCCATCATCAGCCCGGCGAAGTTGGCGCCGGCGATCAGAAGCACAGCCAGCGCTGAGCCAAGCAGGATCCATGCGATCGATTGTACGTCGGCGGTTTCGCGATCGCGCAGCGTACGAATGCGAAGCTGGATCTGATCGCGTATGTCTGCGGGAAACCATTCTTGCTCAGACTGGTAGAGAGGTTGCATTTCGGCACGCGCCTGCGCCAGACTTACGCCCGGTTTGAGCCGGGCAAAGCAGCGCATGGGATAGCCGAATCCGCCATTCGCCGTGTGCGCCTCGGCGCGGTCGAGAGCCATGGGAAAGATCACGTCGGCCGGCTGAAGAGTGGGGAACTGGAAGTCCTTGGGCAGCACGCCGATCACGCGAGCCGGACTGCCATCCACATCGATCGCGCGGGCAAGGACAGCGGGATCGCGGTTGTAGTGGTCGAGCCACAATCCATAGGAGATGAGGACGACCCGCGGCGCGTTGAGGCGATCTTCCTCGGGAAGAAAGTTGCGGCCCAGCGCAGGCGAAACTCCGAGCAGCGGCAGCAAACCGGCCTGAAAGGAAAGACAGTTTAGCTGCGCGGGATT
Organism: Acidobacteriaceae bacterium; assembly: GCA_030040655.1. Taxonomy (GTDB): domain Bacteria; phylum Acidobacteriota; class Terriglobia; order Terriglobales; family Acidobacteriaceae; genus Telmatobacter. Next base: position 2,460 of record JASHTH010000100.1, read on the forward strand.
ATCTTCGATTAGGTCGCAGGCGTGAGGCATGGTTCCCTGGGCGGCGATGGATTCAAATGGCCGCTGATGGTCGAGCCAGTCGAAATAGAAGGGCTCCATCAGGAACTCTTGCCGTTCCAGCGAATGCACCATGCCGATGGAGACGATGCGGTCCGCATGAGCGTAGGGCAGCGGGCGGAAGAGAATGCGGTCGACAACGCTGAAGACGGCCGTTGTCGCGCCGATGCCAAGTGTCAGCGTGGCCAGCACGGTCAAAGTGAAGATCGGGTTGCGGCGAAAGCCTCGCAGCCCGTAGCGCAAATCCTGCGCGACTGTGCCGAGCCACCAGCCTGGGCGTTGCTCATGACAGTGTTCTCGGGCG
>JASHTH010000743.1 GCA_030040655.1 Acidobacteriaceae bacterium
TGGACGGCCGAGCCGGCACCCTCAGGTTGGCCGCCCGAGTGGAGGATCCCCGCTCCGGGCGCGTGCTCGAGGTTTACACGACGGCGCCCGGCGTCCAGTTCTACTCCGGCAATTTCCTCGGCGGCGCCTTCGTGGGCAAGCACGACATCGTCTATCGGCAAGGAGATGCCGTGGTGCTCGAGCCGCAGGACTTTCCCGACGCCCCGAATCACGCCAACTTCCCGTCGGCGAGGCTCGATCCCGGCGCGACCTACCACAACGTCATCGTGTACCGGTTCTCGGTGCGGAGATAGCTTACCGGTAGCGCTACCATTTCTGCTATGCTCTCCCCTCCAGCCTGATACCCGGGGGGAAGATGCGCATCAAGTGGCTGATTGCGGGCCTGGCGTTCATCAATGCCGCAGGCGCCGCGACTCCCGCGTATCTCGATACCAGCCTGCCGCCGCAGGTGCGCGCCGCCGATCTCGTGCATCGCATGACGCTGCAGGAGAAAGTCTCGCAACTCGTCAACGGGGCGCGGGCGATTCCGCGTCTCGGCGTGCGGTCGTACAACTGGTGGAGCGAGGCGCTGCACGGCGTTGCCGTGAACGGCACCACCGAATTCCCGGAGCCTGTCGGCCTGGGTGCCACCTTCGACGCCCCCGGCATTCACCGGATGGCCCGCGACATCGGCATCGAGGGACGGGTCGTTCACGACCAGGCGGTGCGCGCCGGCGGCTCCACCATCTTTCACGGCCTCGACTTCTGGGCGCCCAACATCAATATCTTCCGTGACCCGCGCTGGGGGCGCGGTCAGGAAACATACGGCGAAGACCCCTTTCTGACCGCGCGCATGGGCGTGGCCTTTGTCACCGGAGTGCAGGGCGACGACCCGAATCATCCGAGAGCGATCGCCACCAGCAAGCACTTTGCCGTGCACAGCGGCCCCGAGCCGCTGCGCCATGGATTCAACGTCGACGCAAGCCCGCGCGATTTGGAAGAAACCTATCTGCCGGCGTTTCGTGCCACGGTGACCGAGGGCCACGTCGACTCGGTGATGTGCGCCTATAACTCGATTGACGGCTGGCCGGCGTGCGCCAATAAGATGCTGCTCAAGGATCATCTGCGCGACGCGTGGGGGTTCAAGGGCTTTGTCGTTTCGGATTGCGGCGCAATCGTGGACATCAACCAGGGCCACAAGAAGACGCCCGATATTACGCACTCGGCTGCGCTCGCTTTGCAAGCAGGAACCGATCTTTCGTGCAGCATTTGGACGCCGGGATTCAACACGCTGGCCGATGCGGTGCACAAAGGGCTGGTCTCGGAAGACCTGGTGACGCAGGCGGCGGAGCGGCTCTACACGGCGCGCTTCGAGCTCGGCATGTTCGATCCCTTCGGCTCCAATCCTGTCGACCGGATTCCGTTCCGGGCTGTTGCCTCGCCCCAGAACCGCGCGATCTCGCGCAAGGCGGCGGAAGAGAGCATGGTGCTGCTGAAGAACGATGGATCGCTGCCGCTGAAATCTTCGCCGGGCCACATTGCTGTGGTCGGGCCGACCGCCGACCTGCTGGCGTCGATTCTCGGCAACTATGTGGGCACGCCGGTTCATCCCGTGACTCCTCTCGATGGGATGATGGAGCAATTCCGCAGCACTCCAATTCTGTATGCGCAGGGTTCGACGCTGGCCGAGGGCTTCCCGGTACCGGTGCCGCGCACGGCATTTGGCATGGACAAGGGGCTGAAGGCTGAGGTCTTCGCCACGCCCGACTGGACCGGACGGCCGTTGATCACGAGCACAGCCCCGAATGTGCAGGCGGATTGGGAAAACGCGCTGCCGGTGTCGTCGATCGAGACCCACGATTACTCGGTTCGCTGGAGCGGAACCATTTCCGTTCCTGCGCCCGGCCACTACGTGTTCACGCTTGAGCCGTCCGACAGCTTTCCCTATTCGCCGACGGAAAATTACAAATTCATTCTCGACGGCAAGGTGCTTTCCGAAGGCAGCCTGCGCCAGGGGCACGATCTTTCCGCAATGGGCGACTTCAAGGCCGCGCCGGGAGCTTCGCCCACCGCGCCGCCGGTGATGGCGTTTCCGAAGCCGGCGACAATTGCCGTCGATTTTGCCGACACGAATCCGCACGCGATTGAGGTGGATTATTCGCACTCCGGCGACCGCTCCGGCGGCGGCGTGACGCTTGAATGGGAGGCGCCGGCGCAGGCGCTGCTCGACCAGGCCGTGGAACAGGCGAAGCAGGCTGACGTGGTGGTCGCGTTTGTGGGGCTCTCGCCTCAGCTCGAGGGCGAGGAGATGCGCATCAAGATTCCCGGCTTCGACGGCGGCGACCGGACCAGCCTCGACCTGCCCGCACCGCAGCAAAAGCTGCTGGAAGCACTGGCCGCAACGGGCAAGCCACTCGTCGTGGTGCTGCAGAGCGGCAGCGCGGTGGCGCTGAACTGGGCCAGCCAGCACGCTAACGCGATCCTCGAGGCGTGGTATCCGGGCGTGGATGGCGGGACAGCGATCGCGCGCACGCTGGCCGGGTTGAGCAATCCTGCCGGCCGGCTGCCGGTGACGTTCTACGCGAGCCTTGACGGCTTACCCGCCTTCACCGATTATTCGTTCAAAAATCGAACGTATCGTTACTTCACCGGCAAGCTGCTGTGGGGATTCGGCTATGGCCTGAGCTATTCGAGCTTCAAGTACGGAGAAGTGAAGCTCTCTTCCGACACTTTGAAGGCCGGCGATACATTGACCGCGACCATAACCGTGACCAACACAAGTCAGACGACCGGAGACGAAGTGGTCGAGGCGTATCTTAAGACGCCGCAGGCCGGCGGACCGATCCATTCGCTGGTTGGCTTTGAGCGTGTCTCGATTCCCGCCGGTGGGAGCAAAGACGTGAGCATCAGCGTCGACCCGCGAGCGATGTCGAGCGTGGACGACCAGGGCAACCGCTCGGTTCTCGCCGGAAAGTACTCGCTGGTGCTGGGCGGCGCGCAACCGCAGGAGACCGAGGCGAAGTCGGAGGCCAGCTTTACGGTGACGGGAACGATGGCGCTGCCCAAATGATTTCCAGGCAAGATCCGCCGCAGTGCGAGAGCGATTCTGCGATACACTGCCGAAAAGGCTCATGGAATTGAGCCGCACTCCGCACGGGGGGCTGCGCAAAGAGCGGTTCTCGAAATACTTTGAGGCATTTTGAATTTGTCCCGGGGCGGCTTTTCCTTGAAGAAGAGGCCACTTTGCGATTTCGCTACGCCCGACTTCATTTCGAGAACCGCTAAACGCGCGCTTTAGTCCCCTTCGCGCTTCAGCATCGCTTATTCTGTTAACACATCCTTTCTTGCTTCGGCGAACCACGAATTCGATTCGAGAGTACGTGTATCCGAAACGACTGCAGAGAAGTTGAAGCGGAAATTCAGGCAGGCCTGCACTGCCGAAAGTGCCGTAGAATCTCATGGATCCAATCGTTCTCACGCTCGGCGATCTCCGCGAGCAGTATCTTCGCGAGATGGCGCTGGTGCGCCAGACCTACGAGCGCACCGGCGACGGCACGGCCGCCATTCGCCGGCGCTCCTCGGTGGTGGACCGTCTGCTCATCGAGACGTGGCGTCGCGCCTTTGCCGGCGAGCCAGCGCAAGGCATTGCGCTGCTGGCCCTGGGCGGGTACGGCCGCAAGGATCTGTTTCCGTTTTCCGACATAGACGTGCTCTTCGTTTTCGCCGACGAGAAAGCGGAGCTTCGGGCCAAGGAGCGGGTGCGCGCGATCATCCAGGGCATGTGGGACATCGGATTGCGCGCCAGTCCCAGCTCGCGCACCGTTAAGGAGGCCGGCCGCCTCGACCCCGACAATCTCGAATTCACGCTGGCCACGCTCGACCGTCGCTTTCTCGCCGGCCATTTTCCGCTCTACCAGCAGGTGCATCAAAGCGTGCTGCCCGGCGTAGTGCTGAGCGAGTGGAACAACATCACGCAAAAGCTGAGCGAGATCGCGCGGGCTCGCCACGGCCGGTTCGGCGACACCATCTTCCACCTCGAACCCAATCTCAAGGAGTGTCCCGGCGGCATGCGCGATTATCATCTCGCCGCCTGGTTCGCGCTGCTGCTGCAGTTGAAGGAGACTAAAGAGTGGCCGCATCAGCGCGGCCAGGTTTTCCAGAGCGCGCGCGGCGACGCCGAGGCGGCCTTCGATTTTCTCGCCGCGGCGCGATGTTTTCTCCACTTCCGCCACGGCCGCGACGACAACACGCTGGACTGGCAGTCGCAGGACGAGGCCGCCGCCCGATCGATCGGCCTGGAGACGCGCGGCACCGCGGACCCGGCCTACTGGATGCGCACCTATTACCGGCATGCGCGCGTCATCTACCGCCGCGCCGTGCTGCTGATGGAGCATCTGCCGGCGCCGGTCAGCTTCTATCGCCAGTTCCGGCGGCGGCGGACGCCGATCGCGGGCACCGATTTTCTGCTCGACCAGGGACGCATCGACGTAGCCGCCGGCGCGCAGTTCAAGGACACGAGCGCCATTCTGCGCATCTTTGCCCTGATGGCCACGCACGGCTACACGCTTTCACAGGCGGCCGAAGACCGCATCACCGACGCGCTGCCGGCGCTGGCCATTCACATTCCCGAAGGGCCCTACCTGTGGAACGCGCTGCGCGAAGTGCTGGTTGCCCCCCACGCCGCTCACGCGCTGCGCACCATGCATGCGCTGGGCGTCCTGGAGATGCTGATCCCCGAATTCCACGGTATCGACGCGCTGGTCATTCGCGACAGCTACCACCGCTACACCGTGGACGAGCACACCTTTCTCGCCATCCACAAAGTGCACATGCTGCGCCAGCCGGTGCACGAATACGAGCAGCGCTTGGCTCAACTGCTGCCGGAGATCGACCGGCTCGATTTGTTTCTGCTTTCGCTGCTGCTGCACGACACCGGCAAGGCGCGGCGCACGGGCGAGCACACCCTGCAGAGCGTGGAGATGGCCGACAGCTTTCTGGCGCGGCTGGACTTCGACGCCGAAGAGCGCGAAACGGTGATCAAGCTCATTCGCCTGCACCTGGAAATGTCGAACGCGCTGCGACGCGACATCTTCGATCACGAAAACGTGCGCGCGTTCGCCGAGAAGATCGGCAGCCCCATGTTGCTCAAGATGCTTACGCTGATGACCTACGCTGACATCCGCGCGGTCAACCCCGAGGCGCTGACGCCGTGGAAGGCGGAGAACCTGTGGCAGTTCTACATGGCGACGGCCAATTTCCTCGATCGCAGCGTGGATGAAGAGCGCTATCATGCCGCCATCGATCCCACGCTGCTCAATCGCATTCGCTCCATGGTGCCGGCCGCTCAGTCCGAAGGATTGAAGCAATTCCTCGAGGGTCTGCCGCAGCGCTACTTGCAGACGCGGCTGCCCGAGCACATTCGCGGTCATTTTCTGCTCGCGGCCAACCTGGGGAAGGACCCCGTGCAGCTCGATCTGCGGCTGCACCGGCAGCTCTTCGACCTCACCGTTATTGCGCGCGACCGCAAGCGACTCTTCGCCGATGTTTCCGGCGCGCTGGCCGCTTGGGGAATGAACATCGTGAAGGCCGATGCGTTTTCCAACGACGCCGGCGTGGTGGTCGACAGCTTCCAATTCGCCGATACCTTCCGCACCCTGGAGCTCAATCCCAGCGAGACGGAGCGGTTCCTTGGCAATATGCACGACGTGCTGGCGCAGAAGACCTCAGTGGAGCAGCTGCTGGTGGCGCGGCATCACCTGAATCATCGCTCCAACGCGAAGGTCGAGGTGGAAACGCGGATGGAGTTCGATTCGGAATCGTCCACGCATTCAACGCTGCTGCAGGTGGTGGCGCAGGATCTGCCCGGACTGCTACGCCAGATTGCGCTGGCGCTCAACAGCCACCAGTGCAACATCGAGGCAGCGCTGATCGACACCGAAGGCGAGACGGCGATCGACGTCTTCTATCTCACGCGGAATGGCAAGAAACTCACCGAGGAGGATCAGCGGTCGCTCGCCGGAGATATGCGAGCCGCAATTCAATCCATGCGCGTCCCGGTACGCGTGTAGGCGCGTGGCAGCGGCATCACCAGGCGATCAACTCGTCGCCGCCCGATGAGGAGAGGAAGGCAACCGGCCCCGGCGCGGGTCCCTGGCAGTCGCCGAAGCACTGGATGGATTCCGGGCCCGCGCAACTCGCGACTTCCAGCGCCTGTTCGGCTTCGCGCAGAACCACCAGCGGCGAACGGCCGTTGCTGCTGGCAATTCCGAAGCATGCGGAGAGCCGCACGGCCTCACCGCCGACGTGAAAGGGCGAGGAAAAGACCTCCAGGCGCAGGCGTTCGGCGAGCATGACCGCATTGACGCTGCTGCAGCCCGGCATGCCGACCAGGAATTCGTCTTTGCCCACGCGGCCGAGCAGATCGTAGCTGCGCAACTGGCGGAGGGTGCGCCCGGCGACCTGGCACAGCAGCTCGTCGCAGGACTCGGCGCCAAGCCGCGAGTTCCAGTGCCCGAAATCGTCGATGTCGAACAGGACCATGCACAGCGAGCTTTTGGAGCGCTGCACGCGGTCGGTTTCGCGAAAGAGCATGGCCAGAATGGTTTCGCGGTTGTAGACGCCGGTGAGGCGATCGTATTGCGCCTGCTGCACCGTGGACTCGCTGAGCTGATCGAGTTTGCGGCTCAACGCTTGCGCGCGCAGCACCGCGTCGATGCGAATGGGCCAGAAGGCCGTGTCGGTGGCGGCGGGAACGATGTCGGCAACGATGCCTTCGGAAAGGCGATCGAGGGCTTCCGGAGTCACCGTGTCCGCGATCAGGACAATCGGTGTGCGCCCTTGTCCGCTGGCCACGCTGGCCGCGTCCAGCAGTCGGTTCAGTTCCATGCCGGGCAAGTTCGCGTCCAGCAGCAACAGGCCATGAGAGACTGGCGCCGTCAGCAGCGCCAATGCCGCTTCCGCGGTCAGGGCGATATCGACGTGCGCGGCGCGCTGGGCGAGCCATGGTTGGAGTGGGCGGAGCAGGGCCGGGTCGGCCGAGGCAAGCAAGACATTGCCGTGGAGTTCGGCGCGCATCCAAGTTTCCTCACTTGGGTGCATCGGCGGAGATGAGAAAGTATTTAGGACTTTCGGGACATATTCTCTGATGAAACCAATGACGGATGGCCGAGTACCCGGTGCCCGAAGTACTGGCCTGCAGCGTCAATCGGCGAAATCCACCTGCGGCGCCATGGGAATGATGCCGCGTTCGTGCCCCAGCTCGAGCAGCCGGCGGATGGCCTGGCGACCGTCTGCGCCGTAGTCCAGGGTGCGGTCGTTCACATACATGTTGACGAATTGGTTGGCGAGACCGGAATCGAGGTCGCGGGCGAACTGCATGGCGTATTCGAGCGCCTGTTCGCGGTGATCGAGGGCGTGCTGGATACTGTCGCGCAGCGCCTTGGAGACGATGCGTACGGTCTCGGCGCCCAGCGAGCGGCGAATGGCATTGCCGCCCAGCGGCAGCACCAGGCCGGTAGTCTCACGCCACCACGCGCCGAGATCGATAACGCGATAGAGGCCGCTCGACGTGTAAGTGAGCTGGCCTTCGTGAATGATCAGGCCGGCGCCGAAATTGCCGGCGAGGATTTCGGGAATGATGCGGTCGAAGGGGACCGTTTGCGTTTCGAGGGTGGGATTGAAGATCTTGAGGGCAAGGTAGGCGGTGGTCAGCGTGCCCGGAACGGCGATGCGCATGCGGTCGAGATCGGCGGGCGCAAGGCGCTTGCTGGAAACGACCATGGGACCGTAGCCCTCGCCCACGCTGCCGCCGCAGCCCATCAGCATGTAGTTCTGCTGGATGTAGGGGTAGGCGTGAAAGCTGATGGCGGAGACATCGAAGAAAGCTTCCTCCTGCGCGCGACGATTGAGCGCTTCGATGTCGGCCAGCGTGTGCGTGAAATGATAGCCGGGCACGCGGACCTTGTTCGTCGCCAGGCCGTAGAACATGAATGCGTCGTCGGAGTCGGGGCTGTGGGCGATGGAGATTTCGCGCGGAGGGGCGGGGGTAGTCACCGCGGCAGATGGAGTCAGGCTCACGGGGCAGACTTCCTTTCAGAGATGGCGTGCGGGAATCAGTAATGCCGCGATGCTTTGGCACGGCGCAGGCGAAGCCACCCGGCGGCGAGGCCAGATGCCGCGGCAACCTTGAGTGCGCTGCCGGGCAGGAAGGGAAGCACGGTCTGAGCGAGGGTGGACGGCGTCGAAGCGTGGGTTAGGATCCAAAACCACAAAGCTCCGCACGACAGAATGAGAAGATCGCCAACCGCCGCACTCAGGATTGCGGCGCCGATTCGACGGCCGCTGCGCCGGAAGAGGATCGAGATCAAGGGAGCAGCAGCGACGTAGGCCAACAGGAAGCCGGCGGTCGGTCCGAAAAGATGAGCCAGAGCGGATGTCGGATGCGGGCCAGGCGCAAAAACGGGCAGACCGAGCGCGCCTTCGAGCAGGTAAGCGGCAAGCGTGGAGGCGGCCAACGGCGCCGGCAGCAGCAATCCCAGCACGAGAACGGCGAAATCCTGCATCGTGAGCGGAACCGGCGTGAACAAAAGCGGAAGGGAGATATGGGCGCAAGCGGCGACGAAGACGCTGCCGGCGAGGACGATTCCAGCCGCGCGCAGCCGGCGGCTAACTGCGGATTGGACCGAGGTCGGGGACCAAGGGAAAGAGAGTTCTTTGTTCAATGCATCCTTTCAGAGTTCAGGTTCGATGTCGGTCTCTGCGGCCGGATCGAGCGCGTCCACGGGAGAGAGCCCCAGGCCTGCAACCTGCCCGTTGCGAGCGCCGCTACGTCGCAGCCAGATATGGCGCGCCATTCCCGCGGCGGCCAGCAGCAGGGCCACCACGGAGACGAGAAGAGAAATCAGTAACCAGCGCATTCTGAGGTCAGTTGACCCTACGTCTTTGACCAGGAGAATTCGTCCTGACCATCCTTGCGGCAAAGTAATCGTCGCGGCGACCGCCGCAAAGATGGGGACCCAATGGTCTCGCCTAGAATACCAGACGGCCAATCCATTTCAGCTCTTGCGCAGGCTGGAATGAAGCCAGTCGATATAACCGGGGCTGCCGGATTCGACCGAGAGCACGAGAAACTCCGGCGTTTGATAGCTATGCAATTGATGCAGGCGGGTTTGCAGCGCGCCGATCTGGTCGGCCGTGGTCTTCAGGACGAGCAACGCCTCGGTCGAGAACTCGACCTCGCCCTGCCAGCGATAGATGGACTCGACCGAGGGGACCAGCGTGGCGCAAGCAGCCAGGCGCTCTTCGACCAGCGTTTGGCCGAGGCGGCGCGCTTCTTCGATATCGGCGGCAGTGGTCACGACGACGCGCGCTGTGGAATGGCTTTCTGACATTAAGTTGCTTCCGATGCGAGTATAGGCGGCGCACCGGCGATGGGGCAGAGATTTTGCTCCGCAGCGGCCGAGTCGCGCGTCATTTTGCGGGCTTGACCTCGCGCGGCTTGATCGGCTTGCATGGATTTCCGGCGCAAACCGTCCATGACGGCATGGAGCGCGTCACGACCGAGCAGGCGCCGATGACCGCGCCTTCGCCGACGGTGACGCCGGGCGCGATGAAGACTCCGGCGGCGATCCACGCCTGCGACCCAACGCCGATGGGCGAGGAGACGAGAGGGAAGTGCGGATGCGTGTGGTCGTGCGTGGAGGTGCAGAGGTAGGCGCGCTGCGAGACGACGACGTGATCGCCGATTTCGACCGGCGCGAAGTTGTAGATCTCCGAATCGAATCCGATGGAAGAACGTTCTCCCATCTTTAAATTCCACGGAACCCAGACTTTAACGCCGGCGCCGATGTGGCAGGCCGGACCGACTTTGGCGCCGAAGAGACGCAGCAGGAAGATGCGCACCGGGCTCAACATGCGCGGCGTGTGCTTGAAAAAGGGAGGCTGAAAACAGTGCCATAGGCCGCGGAGCAGCTTGGTTTTGAGCGGAGTGGTGCTCTGGATTTTGTAGAGGTCGATGCGCGGAGGACCGCCTGCAGGCAGTTTTTCGGCCCCCATTTCCGTGAGAATCTCCTCGGTTTTTTTTTCTTTTTCCTCGGCCTCCCATTCACGAAGTCTGGCTTCCAGCTTTTCAATCTCGTCTTCGTCCATTTCGAGAAATCTATGGAGGAGCCTTGCGAAGCGCGGTCTTGGAGGTCCCTTTGGGCGGTCTTCGCCAGCCGCTTTCTCTTCGGTTACGCGAATGATCTCGTCACGAGCTTGCTCGATCTTCACTCCCCGCTCACCCAAAATCGCTGCGGCGAAGCATTCCTTCTCGCGCAGCAACCCGAGCAACAGGTGCTCCGTACCGATGTGTTTGTGTCCAAGGCTCTCTGCTTCTTCGGCCGCGTAGTCGAGAATCCGCTTGCACTCGTTCGACAGCGGCAGGTCCACACTGGTCGAAACCCGCTCGCGAATGACCGTATTCTCTTCGATCTGCTTGCGGATCGATTCCACAGAGGCATGGGAGCGCAGGAAGCGGTTGGTGAGCGCCTTGTCTTCACGCAGCAGGCCGAGCAGCAGGTGTTCGCTCTCGATATAAGGCGAGCCGAACTGGCTGGCCTCGTATCGCGCGAAGAAGATCACGCGCCGCGCCTTTTCCGTGTAGCGTTCGAACATGCCTTCCTCGCGCGAGGGCGCCGGCGCCCGTCGCCGAAAGCGTGCAGAT
>JASHTH010000101.1 GCA_030040655.1 Acidobacteriaceae bacterium
TTGTTGCTCTTCGCCCAGGCGGCAGCTTCGTCGATGAGCAGCCGGATGCGATGCGCCTCCCAATGGTCGAGCCAATACTGCTCCAATTTGTAGCGATGGGCGAGATCGGGGACTTCCTTAACCAGCTCGGCCATCGAGCTTTCCGTGGCTGGGTAGGGAATGCCGTGTTCGTAGATCCAGAACGGCTCACCCCAACCCGCGCCCTGATGGGTAAATTCGTGCGGGTCGTAAAAGTGGAAGTTGTAAATGACATTGCCGTCGGCGAGCGGTTGCATGGCGAGCAGGTCGACGATGTCGGAGTAGTTCGGTCCCGCAGCGATGATGGTGTTTCGCGGCGCAACCTCGCGGATGGCCGCCGCCACATGCGCCTCAATGCCTTGCCAACGATAGGGATCGGCGACTTCGGGCTCGTTCATGATCTCGAAAAAAACCTTCTCGGGATCGCGCGTGGCATAGTGCGCGGCCAGCCTGCGCCACAGCATGGTGAAGCGGTCGACGGCTTCGTTGCTCGAGCGCAGCTGCTGCTTGTAACTGTCTTCAGGATGCAGATCGATCTGGACGGCGAGGCCGTCGGCGAGCATGGTGTCGACGGCGCGATCAAGCCGCGCGAGGAAATCGGCGTTCAGGCCGGCGGCGCCGTGCGGGGGCTCCTCCAGCGGCGCGGGATCGATGCTCAGGCGAACATTGTCGAAGCCGAGGCGAGCCATCAGCGCGATGTCGTCCGCGTCGATGTAGCGATCGGTGCGCGCGGCGGAATAGTCGCTCGACTGCGCGAACCACTCCGAGGCGTTGATGCCGTGCCTCAGGTGTTGGGCCCGGGAAAACGCCGTCTGAAGCGTGGCGGAGCGGTCCTGCGCAACCGCCGGATGTGCGAAGGCAAGCAAGAGAGCGAAGAAACAGGCCCGAGGCAGCACGCTGAAGGCTCCGCTGGAACGATAGCACGGAGCCCCGCGATCTTGGTCACCTGCGGTAGCGGAACGTGTACGTCACGCCGCCTTCGACAATTGGATAGATATGAAATGGCTTGACGTCGTTATTCCAGGTGGCGATTTGCGCAGCGAGATTGCTCTGGAATCCCGGGAAAGTGGCGGCCGGCTGGCAGTCCTGCCCCTGAGCGTTGCATACGTTTCCTTGCAGGCTGAAAGTGGCGGTGGGCGTGTTGATGAACGCGACTCCGCCCTCAAACGGGAAACTCCACCGCTTCTCGTTGCGGGAGACGTAATGGCCCCATCCGGCCATCGCCAGAAAGCCGGCGCCGCGAAGCTGCAGCCTGCCGGTGCCATGGATGGGGTTCGAATTCTGCGAAGCGTAGTTCACGTTGTTGATCGTGAAGGTGGCGCCGGGCGCTGCCTGCACATCGCCGCGGATTCGATCCGTGTTGTAGTACAGGAACCCCGGGCTGATGCGCAACGATTTCCAGGGATAGTAGTCGGCCAGAGCTCCGGTGTTGGCCAACTCGGTATTCACTACCACGTAGAATCCGCTGTCGGTCATCTTCCAGTTGAAATCGAAGAAGTTGCCGACCACGCGCAGGTCGAGGCGATACGGCAGATTGGTGGCCAGCTCGCCACCGGTTCCCAGCGTGGATACCGAGCCGCCGAGCGAGAGCCGCGTGAGATAGCGGTCCGCATAGGCCGAGGGTTCGACCTGTCCGGAGGCTCCGCCAGGGACCCCGTCTGAGATTGCGTCCAAAGAACCGAGCGGCGCGGCCGTCGAGAAGTCGTAGGGTGAGAGATAGGTTTTGCAGGAGGGCACCTGTGCGAAGAACGAAGCGGGCACTGCCAATAGGACGACGAAAAGGCTGCTTGCTATCGGTCTCAACGGGAATCTCCGGGACGGGGAAATCACCGGCTATCGGCCCAGGTTGAGGTGCGGCAATCCCGAGCCTCATTGGCTCTGCGGCCCCAACGCGTGCCGCGACGAGCCTTATTTTTCCCACGTTAACACGGCAGAGCCCATCGCGGGAGTCATCGTTTTTTCCCTACTGCGATCGGCTTACCAATCCGGCGTCCGGATTCCCCAACCGGATAAGGCGATTCCACCGTTCCGGGTCGCAGAAACCACGCAAGCCGGGTGGCTCGCCGCGGCGAGCCACCTTGAAAGACGCCCGAAACTGGATACCGTAACTATGGAGCCGCTTTACCTGGCGCTGCGGACGTTGAAGCTGTAGCCCACGCCGACGGAGAGGATCGGATAAATCTTCAACGGGCTCAAGTCGTTGGTCCACTTGGCGATCTGCGCCTTCAGGTCGTTCTGCACCTGGAGCGCGATGGGATTGTTGCTGGTCAGGTCGACGCACTGCGTCTGCGCCTGATCGTGGCAAGCCCAGCCGGCCAGCGTCGCGTTCAGCGAAGGAGACCCGGTGAATGCCGCTCCGATCTCGAACGGGAACGAGATATGCCAGCCCGAGCGCGGGACTAGATTGCCCCAGCCGGTGGTCATGGTGAAGGCTGGTTTCGTGGTGTTCAGTCCCAGCGAGGCGTTTCCATACGCGGGGGTTGCGCCGGTGGCCGAATTCGCGTTCGCCGAATAGAACGTGTCGCCGTTCAATGTAAAGCTGGTTCCGCCCGCGACCGTGTCGGTAGCGGTGAGGCTGTTGCCGTTATAAAAAAGCACGCCTGGGCTGAGGCGGAAACCGGCGTGGAACGGATAGTAATCCAATGCGGCGCCCGCCGAAGCCAGATTCAGCTTGGCGTCGGCCGTAATGCCGCTGGTGGTAAAGCTGGTGTTGTAGTTAAAGAAACTTCCCGTGGCCCGCACGTTCAGGTGGTTATTGATGTTGGTAGCCGTCTGCAGGCCGATCCCGAGCGGCGAAATCCCAACGCCGAAGCCGAAACGCGAAAAGGGCGCGCCGGCAGGATTGGCGCCGGTTGTGGGCGAAATCGCAGTTCCACGAGTCGAGGCGGAGGTGCTGTTGCTGTCGGCAGAGGCGAGTTCAAGCGAACTGGATGAAGACTGGCCGATGATCGCGCACGGTGTCGCTGCAAGAGCAAGCACAAGGCAAAAAGCAGTTGGTTTCACAGAAGACTCTCCCTAAACACAAAATGCCCGGACAACCGGGAGATCCTGCTTCGCGAGCAACACCTTCAGTTGAGCCGGAACGGCGATTCGCGTCGGGCCCACCCTCTTCTTGCTGCTGCGGAATGAGGATTTTCCGTCACAGTAACACGATCGAAGGTTACGATTGCGTGACCTTTGGGCGATTCCGAGCTATCGAAAGTTGTATGCACGCCAAAAACGGGAATGACACGGAAGACTAGTTTCGTTGCGGGACACTCGCGTTCATTCGCATTCCAATTGCCGTAAGCTGGGCTCATGGGGAAGGCTGCTAGGCTCGATCGCTCGGCCGCTGCCGAGCTGCGCACCCGACTGCTCGACTGGTATTACCGCAACCGGCGCGACCTGCCGTGGCGGCGCGGTCCCGATCCTTATTCCATCTGGGTTTCGGAGATCATGCTGCAGCAGACCCGCGTGGCCACGGTGATCGACCATTACCGAGCATTTTTGAGGCGGTTTCCCACCCTGGCTTCGCTCGCCAAAGCGCGCGAAGAAGATGTGCTCGCCGAGTGGAGCGGACTGGGCTACTATCGACGCGCAAGGATGTTGCACAAGGCCGCGCAGTTTGTGGCCGATCATCTCGAAGGCAAGTTGCCGGCGACCGCGGAAGGGCTGCGCGCTCTACCGGGGATCGGCGCATATACCGCGGCTGCGATTGCCAGCATCGCCCATGGCGAAGCGGTCGCTGTTGTCGACGGAAACGTGGAGCGCGTGCTTTGCCGGCTCTCCGGCTGGGAGCTGGGCAGCCGTGCCGGAGGAGCCGCTCTCAAGCGTCAGATCGACGCCCTCGCCGGCCAACTCGTCGATCCGGTGCGTCCGGGCGACTTCAACCAGGCCATGATGGAGCTGGGTGCGACAGTTTGCCTGCCGCGCAATCCGCAATGCCTGATCTGCCCGATCGCCGGCGAATGCAAAACGCGCGGCGAGCACAAAAAGCCTTTGCGCCCGCGCATGCTGAGCCGCGAGGTCGGCTACGCGCTCTCGGTCCGCATGCGCCGGCAGCCGGGATCGCACGGCCGCGAAGTGTTGCTGGAGCAGCGGCCGGCGACGGTAACGGTGATGCCGGGGCTTTGGGAGCTGCCCGCGCTGGCCGAGGCCAACGTCCCCGAAGGCGAGCTGCGTATGACTGTTCGTCACGCCATCATGCAGGTGAACTATTACGTCCGCATTCGCACGGTCTTTGAGGACGACGTGCCCGCGCTGACGGCGCCGGCGGGCGAGCGCCGCTGGGTCCCGCTCGCCGAGGCCGGCGGAATGGCCCTGACCGGCCTGACGCGCAAGGTGCTCACGCGAGCGCACCTGCTGGCCCGCGCGCCGCTCGACGCCATCACACCGCAGCGGGAACCGGAGATGGTCTAGACCGGTTCTCGAAAGAGGATGTCCCGGCTGTAGTTGAAAGTTGAGCGGCGGTTCGACCCGGTTCTGCAAGAATCGGGTTGCCAAACCTTCGAAAAGGAGAACCGCCGTGAAGAAAAGCTACCACACCATCCACAAGCGAGGAAGAATCAACGAGCAGGAGCTGGCCAGGTTTCTGGTCAAGAATGGGCAAGGGCTT
>JASHTH010000744.1 GCA_030040655.1 Acidobacteriaceae bacterium
GGAATGGAGAAGAACGCCTGGCCCTTGTTGCCGTTGGCGTCGTAGCCCTCGGCCTGGGCGGAGTTCACGCCTTCGGCGAGCTGGTCGGCGAGCTCGTTCAGCGAAACAAAGTATCCGGGAACGATGACGTCGCGCATCTGGATGGCGCCGCCGAGCTGGCCGCCCTGAATCGACGACGTAATGTTGTTGCCGTTGGAATCGATCACTTGCTGAAAACCGTCGGTTCCCGTCGTGGTTTGCAGGTTGTAGCTTTGGCTGCCCATTACCAGTGGAGAGCCGTTGGCGGTGGTGATGACTTCTCCGTCGCTGCTCTGCGTGACCGAGATGCCAACAAGCTGCGAAAGCTGCTGCACGTCCTGATCGCGCTGATCCTCGATGGTGCCGCCATTCTGCGTCGCCATCACCGAGGGGGTGAGCTGGGAATTGAGCTGCGCAATCTGCTGGGTAAGCGAGTTGATCTGGGCGACGGTTTGGGTTACCTGCTGGTCGGCGTCGGATTGCACCGTCGATAGGCCACCGGCCGTGGTGTTGAAGGACTGAGCGAGGTTTTGCCCGGCGGAGAGAACACTTTGCCGCACGGAGGAGCTGCCCGGGTTCGCCGACAACTGCGCCAATGCGCTGGAGAACGCGCTCATGGTGGTGGCGAGATCCTCGCCATTGCTGCTGAAGTAGTTTTGCAGTTCCTGGAAGAGCGCGGACTGCGTGTTGACGCTGCTTTGCTCCGAGGTCTGCTGCTGGATCTGCAGGTTGAGCAGCTCGTCGCGGACGCTCTGAATGCCGTCGAGGGTGACGCCGCCGCCGGTCACACCGGAGCCGGTCAGATTCTCGGGATTTTCGCTGAATTCGGCGATCTCGCGGGTGTATCCCGGCGTATTGGCGTTGGCGATGTTGTTGCTGGTGGTATCAAGCGCGGCCTGCGAGGCGTCCAGCGCCTGGATTCCGGTCAACAGCGATGTAAGCAATCCTCCCATGGCGATTACACCCGGCAGGACCAGGTCTGATGCTTAAGCCTGGCGCCGGAAGCCTCCTGAAACTGACCTTTGAAGGAATTGAACAACGCGGCCATCAACGCGACGGAGCGGCTGGAGTACTTGAGCAGAAAGGAGTAGCGGAGATTGAGCCTCTTGAGCTCGCCGGCGGCATCGCGAATCTCGCGCATCAATCCCGGCTCGATGGTGTCGGCGGCAGCGGCGTTTTGCGCCAGAGCCGAGACGCGCATTTCGTCGGCAAGGTCGCCCAGCTTCAGGCTGAGCGCCTGCTGATTGGCCACGCTGTCCTCGAGCTCTAAGAGATTGTTGCCGGCGATGGCGCGCATGGCTCGCTCCAGCTCGCCGGAAAGCGAGCGTAGGAGCTGGAGGTGCTCTCCAGCCCGGACATTGCGCGTTTGTGGTTCAGCCGCAATCATTCGTGGCTATGTTTCCTGCTTCGATCTCTCCGGCGGACCTCCCCGCCGAATTCAATCGAGCCGCTCTAAGCGTGCTCGTCGATCATCGCGCCGGCGATCTGTTCCGGGTCGAGCTGATACTGGCCGCTACCAATGGCCTGTTGCAGGCTCTCGACCTTGTCTTGCCGGATCTCGGGCGAATTCATGGCCTCGCTCACGAGGGAACCGATCGATCCGGAGCCGGAAGTCAGCGTAGCGCGGTCTCCGCCCGCATCCACTTCGGAGGCGACGCCGTCCTGCGACTTCACCTGCTTGGGATTGGGCTGGCCGGCGACCTGGCTGGCTTGCGAATTGAATAGATCGATTCTCATCGTGGACCTCTCTCTGAACCTGCGTCCCTATCGGCACTATTCAGGCCGGATTTTAACGAAAAACTCAGATTTTTCCCGTCTTTTCTGCAGGCTGAGCCTTCTCCGTTACTGTAGTTTCCGCTGTTTGCGTTACTGCCGGATTGGCCTTTTCTGCCGCGGCATGCAGCGCCTTGGCAATCATCTTTGCAATTCCGATGCCACCCGAAGCCGCCATGGACTGGGCCAGGGATTGCACGCCCAGGCTCATCATCTGGTCGCGTCCGGCAGCATCCTCGTCATCCTCGGCGCCCGGAACGGTGGCAAACGACTGCTCAGCCTGCTGCAGCCAGGTGCTCAGCAGCATGGACTCGAATTCCGTGGCGCCCTTCTCAATCTTGGCGTCGTCGTTCGAGCCCTTGACGGAGTCGATCTGCTGCAGCAGTTGCATTTCCCGCGCCTGCTGCAGGTTGACCTGGTCATTCATTCCGCCGGGACCGATCATACTGGTCGCCATTACTGGACCTCCAGTTCCGCCTGCAGGCCGCCCTCGTCCTTGATCGCCTGCAGGATGGCGACGACATCGCGGGCCGTGGTACCGATGGCATGAAGGCCGTTCACCAGCTCTTCCACGTTGGCGCCTTCGTCCAGGCGCATGGTCTGCGCCGCGCTGTCGCCGGCGGTGACCGTCGTTTCGGGTACGATCGCTGCGGCTTGGCCTTCGACCAGAGTCCCGGCGGGAGCCGCGCCGCCGGCATTCGGCCGGCCGCCCTGGCCGCCGAGACCGCCCGGTCCTCGACCCGGCCCGCCACCGCGTTCGCCTTCCGGTGACCCCGACGACTCCAATCCCATCACTCCGGGCAGCGGCGCGACGGCGTAGGTGGTCGAAACTTCGATGGAAAGATTGCCGTGAATCACTGAGACCGGCGTGAGTTTGACATCGCCGCCCAGAACGATGGTGCCGGTGCGCTCGTTGACGATGACTTTGGCCGGGGTGTGCACGGTGAGCATGAGATTCTGCACGCGCGAAATCAGCACCGGAACCGACGCTTCGCCGGCCTCGGGGACCGAGACATCGACCCGCGTGCTGTCGAGCGCCGACGCCACGGGCTTATGGAAGTCCTGGTTGACGGCGTCGGCGATCTGGCGCGCGGTGGTGAAATCGGGATTGCGCAGGAGCAGCGAAACCACTTTGAAGTCGTGCAAATCGACCGACGTGTCGCGCTCCACGATGCCGCCGTTGGGAACGATGCCGACGGTGGGCGTGTTGACGGTTTTGCTATTGGCGGAGCTGCCCACTGAATAGCCGCCCACGACGAGAGCCCCTTGCGCTTCGGCGTAGACCTGCCCATCGGGGCCGTGGAGCGCGGTCATGAGCAGTACCCCGCCTTCGAGGCTCTTGGCATCGCCGACCGACGATACGGTCACATCGAGGCGCGAACCGGGACGCGCAAACGGGGGCAGCGATGCCGTGATAAAGACGGCGGCCACATTTTTCACTTCGACGATGCCCGGAGAGATCAGCACGCCCATGCGCTGCATGGCATTGGCCAGCGTCTGCACCGTGAAGTAGGTTTGCTGGCTGTCTCCGGTGCGGGTCAGGCCCACAACGAGGCCGTAACCGACGAGCATATTGTCGCGCACTCCTTCCACGCTGGTGATGTCGCGGATGAGGACGCGGCGGTTGGGATTGTCCGCGGTCGCGGACGCCGACAGCAGAGATGCGGAGGCACTCAAGGCCAGGACGAGAGCGATCGTTCGAGGTCTAAAGATCAACGATGGGAATGTAGTCTTCATTCTCTCTAGAAACCAAACAGCCAGAGGATTGCTTTGGTAATCGGGTTCATGGGCCGCGTGCTGTCGGAGATGATTCCCTTCCCTTTCATCTCGATTTCGAGATTGCCCAGCGCCGACGAAGAGACGGTGTTGTTAGGTCCGATATCGTTGGGCCGGACAATTCCGCGCACGACTACGTCTTCGTGCTGGTTATTCATGAAGATTTTGCGCTGCGCTTCCACCACCAGGTTGCCGCTGGGCAGCACTGCGATGACTTCGGCGGTCAACGCGGTTTGAAACGTCGTGCTCGAATCGGTCGCGCCCGAACCCTTCAACGTGGTGGAGGAATTGCCGGCGAAGAGCGGGTTCACGCCTTTGGTCTTCAGGTCGCCCGCCAGGCCCGTAATGCCGGAAGTAGTTTGAAAGGCGCGCGAGCTGTTCACATCGCCGGATTGCGCAGCGGTCGTCTGCACCGCGACGAGGATGACGAGCGTGTCGTTGAGCCGGCGGGCTTTGTAGTCCCTGGAAAAATCGTTCAAGTCGCCGCCCGGCGTCCAGATGCTGCCGGTGGTGCGGGCGACGCTTGGAAGGTCCTGCTCCTGGGAGCGGGCGATGTAGTCGGCGCGGAGCTGCGCGGGACTGTCTTTCTTGCTGGGCTTCGCGTTCGCGGCGGCGGCGCACAGCAGAACGCCGGCACACAAAACGAATGAAGCAAAGGGTTTCGAGATCGCTTGCTTCACAGCCGGCCCTCCAAGACTCCTTCGCGCACCACTTGCACCGTGTAGATCTGGCGATGATCGGGACTGCGCGCGCGAATGGTCTGACCCATGGCGCCGCTTTCCAGGCATACGACCGGCAAGGTGATGTGGACGTGCGTTCCCTCGAGCAGCAGAGTTGCGGGTGCCCCGGCGCGCACGACAGTAGGGGATGTCTGCTGTGTCTGCGCCGGGAAGCGCCCATGCGATGACTGCGGTACGGGGTCCGTGGTCAGTCGCGCATCAAAGTCGAGCGTGGCGATGAAAGGCAGGCATTGCCGCGGAATTGCGCATTCCACGCGGGCCAGCGCGCGGCGCTCTCCAGCGAGATCGATCGACTTGACCTTGAGCACGGGATCGGGAACGGTGGCGACGATCTCCGCCGGTAACGTGACCTGATCCGGCGAAATGGGCATGCCGTCGCCGCTCACGGCCGCGGCGACTTGGCCGGAGGTGATGGCGTAACGGCCGGATTCGGCAACAGCAGGCAGAACTGCCGCGGCGCAAAGTGCGAAGAGCAGAATGGACCGGCGTGCAATCATCGAGGCCATCCCCTACTGGGCCAATTGGTTTAACTGCTGCAACATCTCGTCGGCGGCCTTGATCACGCGCGAATTCGATTCATACGACCGCTGCGCGAGGATCATGTTGACGAATTCGTCCACGACGTTCACGTTGGATTGCTCGAGCATTCCCTGCTGGATGGTGCCCAGCCCCTCGGAGCCGCCGGCTGAGCCTACCACCGGATCGCCCGATGCGGTGGTGGCGAGGTAGATGTTGTTGCCGATGCTGTTCAGTCCGCCCGGATTGGCGAAGGTCGCCAGTTGAATGGTCCCAACCTGCTGCGCCTGAATCTGCCCGGGAAGCGTAACGCTGACCGTTCCGTCGCTGCCGACTGTGATATTAGTTGCAGACGCGGGAATGTTGATGGAGGGCTGCAAAGCATTGCCGTTGGCCGTAACCAAGTTGCCCTGGGCGTCGGTCTGGAACGATCCCGAACGCGTGTACCCGATCTGGCCGTTGGGCATGAGAATTTGAAAGAAGCCGATGCCCTGGATAGCAAAATCCAGCGGGTTGCCCGTGCTGGTCAGGTCGCCCTGCGTCTGCACGATCTCGGTATTTCCCGGGCGGGTGCCGAGGCCGATCTGCAGGCCGGAAGCAACCGTGGTCTGCTGCGTGGCCGCCGCGCCCGGCATCACGTCGTTCTGGTAAAGAAGATCGGAGAACTGAACGCGGCGCGATTGAAAGCCGGCGGTGCTCGAGTTTGCGAGATTGTTCGCGATATTGTCGAGGTTGATTTGCTGGGCCGTCATGCCGCTGGCTGCGGTGTAGAGCGCGTGGAACATGCCATATCTCCTTTAGCTAAACCTTGGGCAGATCCTGCGTTGCCGTTTTATCCATCTCCGAATTGAACATCGACAGAGCGCGCTGCATCATCTCCGCGTCGCGCTGCGCGGTCACCAGCTGGACCATGCCCAGGATCGGATTGACGTTCGAGCTTTCGAGATAGCCCTGCTGGACATCGGAGCCGGTCGAGTCCCCGGCTGTGTTGGCGGGCGCGGAATAGAGGTTATTGCCCGCGCTGGTGAGTTTCGTGCTGGGCGGAAACTCGACGATGTGCAGCTTTCCGGTGATCGCGCCGTTGGAAGAGATCGTTCCGTCGGGGCTTACCGAGACGCTGCCCGGCTGGAGCGTGATGACGCCGCCCTGGCCCATGACCGCATCGCCCGACGCGGTCACGAGCTGCCGTTGCGCGGAAACCTGAAAGCTGCCGTTGCGCGTGTACATCGGACCACGCGCGGTCTGAACCACAAAGTAGCCGGGGCCCTGGATAGCCATGTCGAGCTCGTTGCCGGTTTTTTGCAAGTTGCCCTGGCTGAGATCGAGGACGGAGTCGCCGGCGATTCCATAGCTATTGATGGCGCGCTCCATGGGCGAGCCGTCCGCTCCTTCCGCATCCGCAAGAACGGATTTGAACGCCGTCCGTTCGGCACGGTAGCCAACGGTGCTCACGTTCGCCAGGTTGTTGGCGATGGCGTCAAGCGCCTGAGTGCGGGCTACCAGCGCAGTGCACGCGGCATAGTATCCACTGTCCATGGGTTTCCTTCGCCCATGGAATATGCAAGGAGCGTGCCATCCTAGTCGGCAAAGATTGCCCGAAAAGAGTTATGGATTGCGACCATCTTCGCGGCTGCATGAGGGAATGATGAGAACCAAGGCGGGTGCGCGTTCCAAGGGCTGGAAGAGGCGTCGTTGTCCTCATCCGAAGGCAATGTGGAGGAATGTTAAGGGTCCATCCCACCCTTGAGGCAAAAACAAAAACGCCGCAAGGATGGGGCACCCAGACACGAACGAACTGAAAGGCCGGATGATGCTCCGGCGTCAGACCGCCGCGCCAATCAGCGGGCAACGGGCAAATGAGCCTGCGGCGAGTTGGTGAGCGGTAGAAACGACCACCGACCAGCGCGCATCGCAACCGGACATGGAGACTTCCCAGAAAGAGTCCTTCAAAAACGAAGGCAGGGCCCACTGCTCGGCCATGCGCAGCGCTGCAAGGCTGCGATTGGCCGGAAGGTCGCTTCGATCCCAGCCAAGGAT
>JASHTH010000745.1 GCA_030040655.1 Acidobacteriaceae bacterium
CGAACCCGTCACAATACCTCCGAAAGCCGCCGTATACCTTCGCGAATGTCGCGCTCGTTCAGTCGTGAATAGCCGAGGATCAAACCGGGACGCGAAGGTCGATCCATGAAGTATCCGGCTGTTCCATAAACTCCGACGCCCGTCGCCGCGGCGCGCGCAATCACGGCTTGCTCCGATTGTCTCCGGTCGAGCCACAGGACCACATGTGTACCCGCGCCTTCGCCGCTCACCTGCACGCGGTCCCCGAGATACTTCTTTACCGCGCCGAGCAGCGCCTCGCGATGCGTCGTATTTCTTCGTCGAACCCGTCGCAAATGGCGTTCATACATCCCCGATGAAATGAATTCCGCGAGCGTTTCCTGCTCCAGCATGGCGGTATGCCGGTCACAGAGCCATTTGGCCGCCGCAAAAGCCGGAACCAGCGGCTTGGGCGCGATGAGATAGCCGATGCGCAGCGCCGAAAACATCGTCCGGGAAAATGTGCCGATGTAAATCACTCGTCCTTCGCTGTCCAGCCCCTGCAACGATTCGAGCGGCTGCCCGACGTAGCGAAACTCGCCGTCGTAATCGTCTTCCACCACGATCGCCTCCGCTCCCCGAGCCCATTTGAGCAGCGCCAAGCGTCGCGAAAGCGGAAGAATGGCGCCGGTGGGGAACTGGTGCGACGGCGTGACGAAAGCGATTCGCGCTCGTTGCGGCAGCGTGTCCGGATCGATTCCGTCGTCATCGACGATTGCCGGAAAAAGCCTCGCGCCCGCCGCTCGAAAGATCTCTCTCGCGCCCTGGTACTGCGGGTCCTCGATCACCACGCGATCGCCGCACTCGAGCAGCACCCGCGCCACCAGGTCCAGAGCCTGCTGCGACCCGTTGACGACGATCAACTGCTCGGGCTCGCAGGCCACGGCCCGCGATCGACGAACGTGCGCCGCGATGGCCTCGCGCAGGGCGCTCGAGCCCGCGGCCGCGCCGTAGTCCAGCTCACGCGCCGGCGCTTTCTGCACGTGCCGGATTAGAATCCGCCGCCACATCTCGAAAGGAAACGTATCCACGTTGCCGCGGCCTCCGTATGCAAAGTCGTAGCGCAATGGCGTTGGCCTTCGCCCTGGAAAATCCACCGTTCCCGCCGCTTCGGCCGCGGCACGGCCAAAGCGCGAGAGCCGCAGCTTGGCCGCGCCCTCCTTGCGTATGGGCCGTTCTGCGTGCAGGCTCGCGGAAACGTACGTCCCCGATCCGCCGCGTCCCTCCACATAGCCTTCGGCCAGCAGCTTGTCGAAGGCGAGAAGCACCACGGTTCGCGAGATTGCGAGCCGTTGCGCCAACTCGCGGGTCGAAGGCAGCCGGTTTCCCGCGCGAAAGGTTCCCGCGAGGATTGCCCGCCTCAATCCGCGATAGACCTGCTGGAAGAGCGGTCCTTCGGTGTCCGAAAGTGGTATCAAAAACTCCATAAAAAGTGGACCTTTGACGATATCACAATCCATGCCACGCTGTTGACATCGGCACGCTTTCCCGCGTAAGGGCGAATTCGAATTGCCGGCAAGAAGCGGATAGCGGCCATTGCCGCGTTCGCGCGAGCATCTGTCCCATGAGAACCTTCGATCATCGAGAGCTTTTCGCCTTTCTGGGATTTGCTTTGACACTGGCGTTGGCGCTGTCGGCAGCCTATGCGGAAACCAATCTGCCCCAGGACTGCACTTCTCGCCGCCCCACCAGCGGCGCGTGGTTTACCGGCCCCATGATCGCCAATACCGCTGCAACAGCCCCGCGCGGTCACGCCCTGCTCGAAACGTATCTCTACGACGACACGGTCCAGGGTGCCTTCGGCTTACACGGCGGGCACCAGGGCGCTGCTCATGAAAACGACTACGGATCTCTCACCTATATCGTCTACGCACTGACCGACAAGACCGCTGCCGGCCTGATTCCGACCGGCGGTTACAACCAGGTGAGCGGCGGCGCAAGCAGTCCCGGCGTTCAAATGGGCGACTGGACCCTGATGGCGCAGCGGCGTCTCACCGGCTTTGAGCCCTGCCGCGAGTTGCCCACCATCTCCGCTGCGCTTCAGGAGACTCTACCCACCGGCCGGTACGACAAGCTGGGCGACCGGCCAGACGGCGGACTGGGTGCCGGAGCTTATACAACCAATCTTGCCCTGTATACACAGACATGGTTCTGGCTGCCGAACCAGCGCATCGTTCGCCTGCGCGTGAATGTCTCCAATGCCATCTCAAGCACCGTGAAGCTTCAGGACGCAAGCGTCTACGGCACCTCGCAAGGATTTCGCGGCACGGCCAGGCCGGGCAATTCGCTTTTTGTCGATATCGCCGGCGAGTACAGCCTCGCGCGCCGCTGGGTTCTGGCCGCCGATGGGCTCTATCGCGACAGCGGAAACACGCGCGTCTCCGGCTATGACGTTCAAGGTGTCTCGGGATCGCAAGGTACTGCGAACATCGTCATCAACTCGGGAGGGAGCGATTCGTGGGGTGTGGCGCCGGCCATCGAGTATAGCTGGAAGCCTTGGATTGGCGTGCTGGTGGGCGCGCGCTATATCTTCGCCGGCCGCAATACGAGCGAAACCATCACTCCGGCCATTGCCATCAACATCGTGCATTGAACGCGTGCCTTAGATGGCCAGCTCGCGCGCGGCAAGCTCCGTCCCCTCCACCCGAGCTCGAATCTTGGCGAAGGCCGTCTCGCGCGCTGTCGAAACATCGTCCGCAAACGGCGAGAATCCGCAGTCGTCGGTTGTACCCAACTGCGCAACGGGCAGAAATGCAGCCGCGTCGAGCACCCGCTCGCGCACTCGGGCAGCAGTTTCGACGGCAGGGTTGATCGGGTCAATCACTCCAACAAATACCTTTTGGTGCGGCTGCATGAGCTTTTTCACCAGACTCAGTACACGTGCGGGATCGCGCTCGCTGGCCATCTGCAGATAGAATCGGCCCACGCTCATTTGAAACAGATCCGGCAGCAACCCGAGGTAGTCGACATCCGCGCTGTGCGTCGAGTCGCGATCGCCGCCTGGGCACACGTGCACGCCGATGCGCTGGCGCTCTTCGCGCGAAAAGCGATCGAGGACCTTGTTATTGAGATCGACGAAGCTGCGCAGCAGACCGCCGGAAGGATCGAGCTTGAGCGACAACCGTCCCTCGGTGAAATCGATCTGCACTGTGTCCGCGCCCGCATCCAGCGCGCCGCGGATATCCGCTTCGGCCTCGTCGATCAGGTCGGCAACGAATGCTTCGCGCGAATAGTCCTCAATTCCGGATGAGGGATAAAGCAGGCTCAGCGCCGAGGCGGAGATGACCGCCTGCTTGAGCCGCCGCCGCGTCAGCGCGCGCGCAGCTTTCACGTAGCT
>JASHTH010000746.1 GCA_030040655.1 Acidobacteriaceae bacterium
GAAAGCGGTCGCATGAGCTGTGGGGTCACGCTGCGTTCGAATACGGGATGTGCAGATGAAACCCGGGGCTGAGGTCATCCTCGGGTGGAGCAAGGGAGGGGCCCGAGGCAATGTTCAGCGAAAAGGTCGAAGTCGGACAATAAGGGGCTGATGCATTGCACTCCTCCGAAGCCGTGGTCCGGCGGGGATGGTATATAATACCTCGATTTGAGGAGGAAAGGCTAGTGCGGAGAAAAAAAGGACTTCTTCGGTACGGCTGAAGCCGCGCCCTGACCCATGATCGAGGCCTAAGAGAGCGGCGACTAAAGTCGCTCTCATCTGCGACAGTCAGGGCCCGACTGAAGTCGCCCGTTTAAGGTTGGCCGCAACGTGACAGAAGTTCAGAACTGATACTCCGGAGGAGTGATGCCTTTGGCGCGAAGATACATCTCCGCCGAGGCGCGGTGATGAGTCGTGTGGTCGAGCATTCCGAACAAAAGATCCATTCCAGAAGAGGTTCCCTCTTCGCTCTTATAGGTCTTGTCGATCTGCTCGGGCGTCAGCTTTGATACCGCCGCAATCGCGTCGTCGAACGACTGGCGCACGAACGCGATTACGTCGTCTTTCGATTCCGATTTCGGCTTTCCAGGGTTCGGCTTTTCTCCCGAAAATGGAGACAGGAAATACGTGAGGCCCTGGGAGAGGTGAATCATCTGCTGGGCGAAGCTCATCTGCGGAGGCGTCAGCTTGAATCCATAATCCTCGGCGGGCATGGCCTCCGCGACCTTCAGAGTGAAATCTCTCGACGTGGTCAGATGCTTCACCACGGCCGCCTGAAATGTGGCCTGCGCCGACGCGGGAATCGCAGCCAATGCGATGAGCGCCGGAAACAGGATGGCGCAGGTGTTGCGCATTAAGAGCTTCTTCATAGCGAACTTTCCTTTCTCTGTCATCCTTAGCGGCAACCCGTCTCTGGAGATGCCTAAATGTCAATCGTTCCTCATTCGTTAGGCAGTTCTGGCGAGCCGAAGACCTCCAGTTATGCGTTTCAAGAAGCACCCCGAGGGGTTTAAACCCTAAAGGTTGCTCTCTTGTTGGCATGGCTGAAGCCATGCCCTGTTACAGACCCCCCGGTCCTGAGATTCGTCAGACACTGGCTGCTATTCTTCCTCTTCCTCCACCGGCCTCTTCGCATTCGCCAGGATTTTTTCCGCTACCGGCTGCGGCACGTAATCGTAGTGGTCCATCTCCATGCGGTAGCTGCCTTTGCCCTGCGTCATGGAAGTGAGCTGCGTGCCGTAGGTGAGCATCTCGGCCATGGGAACCTCGGCATTGATCACCGTCGAGCGGCCCTTTGAATCCATCCCCTGCACGCGCCCGCGCCGCGAGTTCAGGTCGCCCATCAACGTGCCGGCAAACTCGTCGGGCGCCTCGATCTCGACCTTCATGAT
Organism: Acidobacteriaceae bacterium; assembly: GCA_030040655.1. GTDB lineage: Bacteria > Acidobacteriota > Terriglobia > Terriglobales > Acidobacteriaceae > Telmatobacter. The sequence continues at coordinate 1,431 of JASHTH010000746.1, forward strand.
TGGCTCGAGTAGGCACGGCTTGGCCTGCTCCATGCATTTGCGAAAAGCGATGCGCCCGGCCATTTTGAAGGAAAGCTCGTTCGAGTCCACGTCGTGATAGCTGCCGTCGTAAAGGATGACCTTGAAATCCACGACGGGATATCCGGCCAGGAAACCTCGCGCAGCCGACTCGACAACGCCCTTTTCCACCGCGGGGATGAAGCCCCTGGGAATCGCGCCGCCGAAGATGTCGTTGACGAATTCGAATCCGCCGCCGCGCGGCAGCGGTTCCATCTTGATCTTGCAGTCGCCGAACTGCCCGTGCCCGCCGGTCTGCTTTTTGTGACGACCCTGTGCGTCCGCCTTGCCACGAATCGTTTCGCGATAGGGCACTTTGGGCGCCTTCAGCGTCACTTCGGCGTGATAGCGCCGCTTCAGCCGGCTCACGATGGCCTCGATGTGCGGCTGCCCCGCACCGGCAATCAAAAACTCGTTGGTCTGCGGGTCGCGATAAAAGCGGATGAGCAGATCCTCTTCCATCAACTTGTGAATCGCCGGCGCCAGCTTGTCTTCGTCGGCGCGGCTCTTGGGTTCGATGGCGTAGGTCATGGCGGGCTCGGGCATCTGGGCCAGGTCCACTTGCATTTCCGCGCCCTTCTGGCCCAACGTGTCGCCGGTCAGCGTCTCGCGCAGCTTGGCCACCGCGCCCAGGTCGCCGGCATGCAGTTCCGGCACCTCGATCGCCTTGCGCCCCTGCAACACGCTCAGGTGCGAGAACTTCTCCTGCCCGCGACGCGTGTAGTTTTCGAGCGTCGCATCGTTGCGAATCACTCCGCTGACTACCTTGAAAAAGCTGATGCGCCCGGCGAAGGGATCCGACATCGTCTTGAAGACCACGATTCCGGCCGGCTCTTTGTCGTCGACTTTGCGGAACGAAATGCCCGTCCCTTCTGGCCCGCCGCCATTCCCCGCCGCGGCCATGGCCGCCGTGCGCACCGCAAACGGCGCGCGCTCCACAGGCGCTGGGGCGTACACCTTGATAAAGTCGAGCAGATGATCGGCAGCCATGTTCGCAAGCCCGCTCGCGAACAGCACGGGAAAGATGCGGTCTTCGCGAATCGCCTCGTGCAGCGCGGCGATCAGGTGGTCCTCGGGAATCGTCCCCTTTTCGAAGAACTCTTCCATCAGCTCGTCTTTGCCCTCGGCCACTAGCTCCACCAGCGCCTCGTGCCGTGCCTTGGCGTCGGCTGCCAGCGCCGCGGGAATCTCGCCCGTCTTACCGCGTCCATCGCCGCCGGGCGTGTAGAAGAAAGCCTCCATCGTCACCAGGTCCACCACGCCGTGAAATCCTTGCGCATCCACAATGGGCAACTGCACGGGCACGCAATTGCGGCCCCAGCGCTCGTGCAGATCCTCGAGCTGCGCGCTCAGCCCTTCGCCGCCGCCGGCCTTGGGGTGGTCCATCTGGTTCACAACTACAACGCGTGGGACATTGGCCTCCGCGGCGTAGTGCCAAACGCGCTCGGTCACCGGTTCCACGCCGTTCTGCGCATTGACCACCACCAGCGCAGCCTCGGCCGGCAGCAGCGCGGCGCGCGCTTCGTGGCTGAACATGTGAAAGCCGGGCGAGTCGACAAAGTTGATTTTCACGCCCTGCCACTCGGCAAAAGCCACGGCGTTCGACATGGTGGTGCCGCGGGCGATCTCTTCTTCGTCGTATGCGGTCGCGGCCGAGCCATCGGCCACGCGGCCCTGCGTCGGAGTCATCTTGGCGGCATGCAGCAGCGCGGCAATCAGCGTGGTTTTGCCGCTCTGCGCATGCCCCACTACAGCTACGTTGCGGATCTCACTTCCCTGGTACGTTTTCATGTTGCTTCTCCCTCGGAGTGCGAAATTCGATGGTGCGGTGCGGCGCTCGCACGGCGCGATCCGGGACGGCGCCGGTGCATCTTCCATGAGGCCTGAGGCGTAGTTTTCGCCCTGGTGCCCGGCATCGCCAAAAAGCGGATGCTATCACACGGAGACCATGAACGTCCTGTGACAGCCGCCGCTTGTCAAGCGACCGCATGAATAGGTTTTTGGATCACGCAACCGGCTCGCGCCGCCCCTACGGGGCAGTTTTGTCTTATGGGTTGGCTTTCCCAGGACTGCGCTTCGCTTGTCCTGGGCTATTCTCCGCTCGTCCCTCCGGGGCGAGCATCCCTGTGGTAGAGTCTCCTTACCCGTATGTAGCTCGACCGTGATTCGGCGCTTCCCTCCGGCGCTCCTTTAAGGAGACCTCATGTCGGCCCCCCAAAACGCGCCGCCGATAGAGACGGCCGGCTCACTGTCCGATCCGGAAGCTGCCTCCATTGTCAAGTCGGCGCAGCGCAAAGCCTCCCTGCGGCTGCTGCCGGTCATCGCCTTCGGCTACTGCCTGGCCTACATGGACCGCATCAACATCAGCTTCGCCTCGCTGCGCATGAATGTCGATCTGCACTTCAGCGCCACAGTTTATGGCGTAGGCGCGGGCATGTTCTTTATCGGCTACGCGTTTTGCGAAGTGCCCTCCAACCTGCTGCTTCTGCGCTATGGAGCTCGCAGCTGGCTCGCGCGCATCATGCTCACCTGGGGACTGCTTGCCGCGGCCATGATGTTCGTGCGCACGCCCTGGGAGTTTTACGCGCTGCGCCTGCTCCTCGGCATCGCCGAAGCCGGCTTCTTTCCCGGCGTCGTCTACTACCTAACCCTCTGGTTCCCGGTCAGCATGCGGGCGCGCGCGGTCAGCCGCTTCTACATCGCTCTGCCTTTAAGCTCTACCGTCACGGGATTGCTCGCCGGATGGCTGATGGGCCTCAACGGCCGCTTGGGTCTCACGGGATGGCAGTGGCTCTTTCTCGTCGAAGGGCTGCCGGCTGCGTTCTTCAGCCTGGTCATCTTCTTCGCGCTTCCCGACGGCCCGGCCGACGCCCGCTGGCTGACACCCGATGAGAAAACCTTTCTCCAGCGCCGGCTCGACGAAGATAGCCGTCGCGCGCACCTCGGCCACGGCGCAGGCGTGCTGCAGGCCCTGCTCTCGCCCAAGGTCTGGGCCATCGGGATGTTTTTCTTCTTCTCGCTGACCTGCTCCTACGCCTACGGATTCTCGGCGCCCGCCATCTTTCAGCTTGCCACCGGCTGGAGCGTCGGATACGTCGGAGCCCTGGTCGCCGGCCTCGGTGTCGCGGGCGCGCTGGGCATGCTGCTCAACGGAATCCACTCCGACCGCACCGGCGAGCGCTCTCTTCACTCCATTGTTCCCTGCTTCGTAATGGCCGCCGGCTATCTCATCGCCAGCTTCGCGCACTCCTCGTGGATCGTCATCGCCTCGCTCGGCGCCAGTTTCGTCGCATATAACTCGCTGCTCGCTCCCTCCGTTGCCCTGCCAACCCAATTCCTGGCCGGCCGCGCCGCCGCCGCGGGCATCGCGGCCATGAATACCATCACCATGTTCAGCGGATTCGTGGGACCCTACTGGATGGGCGTGATGAAAGACGCGACCGGCAGCTACAATGCCGGCCTGCTCGGCCTCATCGTTCCCAGCCTCGTCGCGGCAGGATGCATGTACGGCCTGACGCGCAACCTGGCGAGACGACCTGCGCCCGCGCCCGCGGCGACGAATCTCGCCGAAGAGTCGGCCTGACTTGACGCGTTGCCAAGTAGTCCCTTAGTCCCTAAGCTCCGTTTGACATCGCACCCGCCGGTCGCTACTCTCGTTCTCAGCGCGAAGGGCGCATCCTGTCCGCGGAAAGGGCCGTGCCCACCTTCACGCGTGTTTCGTCTCCAAGAGCGAAGCGCGCAACAAGCCATTGAAGGCTTCGAACCTTCTTTCAGCCCGAAGAATGCGGACACACGGGCGTGCAGTGAAAGGAGATTCGTATGTTTCCCGCGCCTCACGACGCCCTGCCGCTTCCTGCCCGACCCAACCTCGAGCAATACAAAAAACTTGCCAAGGAACTCGTTCGCAT
>JASHTH010000747.1 GCA_030040655.1 Acidobacteriaceae bacterium
AGCCCAGGTAATTGTTACTTGCCAGGTTGATCACCTCACGGCCGTCGTAGTGGCAGACCGGCGCCTGCTGATCGTCGAGAACGCGCAGCTTGAAATGGGTTCCCTTGGCGCGCAGATCGTCCAGAGCATCGGTGAGAAAGGCTAATTGAGGACGCGATGTAGCTTGAGTCATGGCGGAACACCTCGACGGATCAGGATAGCGGAAGACAGGTCGCAGTTCACAGTTCACAGCTCGCAGTTCAGAGGTTCCAGTTCTACCGTCCGCGATCTCATCCCCTCGGCGGGAAAGACGCAGGCCCCTACGCCGAGGGGAACCGTGGGCGGCGATCTCCGGCTGTGAACCATGAACTGGGAACTGTGAACTCTGAACAATCTTCTTGACAACCCTAGCCTTCTATGCCTAGAGTTCTCTATATCCCGACGTACGGGGACCAAGGACAACAAAAGATGGCCAAAAACGATCTTCAAGGAACTCTCGATTTGCTGGTGCTCAAAACGCTGGCTCACGCCGGCACGCTGCACGGTTACGGCATCGTGCTGCACATTCAGCGCGCATCCGACGAGCTGCTGCGCGTGGAAGAAGGCTCGCTCTACCCGGCGCTGCACCGCATGGAGCAGACCGGCTGGATCGCCTCCGAGTGGGCGCTGACTGAGACCAACCGCAAAGCCAAGTACTACAAGCTCACCGCCCAGGGCCGCAAGCAGTTGCAACAGGCCGAGGAGAGCTTCGACCTGCTCGTAAAGGGCGTGCGGGCCGTACTTCGATACGCCTAAGAAAAGGAACGGAAATGCCGCTGTTGCGCCGGATCACGAACCTCTTCCGCCGCTCGCGCCTCGATGGCGAGATCGAGGCCGAGATGCAGGCGCACGTCGAGATGCGCGCGGCCGATAACGTCGCCGCCGGCATGTCGCGCGAGGAAGCGCGCCGCGACGCGCTGGTGCGCTTCGGCAATCGGACGGCGAACCGAGAACAGACGGTATCTGCCGACGCCGCGGTGAGTCTTGAGAGTGCGTGGGCGGATGCGCGCTACGCGCTTCGCCAGTTCCGCCGCTCGCCGGGATTCGCGGCGATCGCCGTGCTTACGCTGGCGCTTGGCATCGGCGCCAATACAGCGGTCTTCAGCGTGACCAGTACGGTTCTGCTTCGCCCTCTGCACTACGCACAACCCGAGCGAATCTTCCAGATGGGGAAGGTCACAGAGACGAGCCAAAGCTATTCGGCTTCCATTCCGCTTTTTCTCGCCTGGCGTGACCGCAATCGCGTCTTCGAGCGCATCGCAGCCTATTCGGTGCTGCCGATCGGCTTCAATCTCGCCGAGGAGGGCCGCCCTGAGCGCATCACCGGCTTGCGCGTCAGCTCCGACTTTTTCCGCGTTCTGGGCATTGAGCCGCGCATGGGCCGCAATCTCACGGCGGAAGATGACCGCGAGGGTGCTCAGCGCGTAGTTGTTCTGTCGGAGAGCCTGTGGCAGCGCCGCTACAACAGCGATCCTGCTATCGTGGGCAAGCAAATCACCATGGATAGCGAGCCCGCCACGGTTGTCGGCGTACTTCCCCAAGGATTCCAGTTTCTCGCCACGCTTCCTACAACCAGCGCGATTGAGCTCTGGACTCCGCTGCGCCTGCCGTCGGCCAGCCGCGATCCAAGCGGTGTTCTCGAATGCGTTGCGCGTTTGAAGGACGGTGTCACGCCCACGCAGGCTGCCGCGCAGATGACCGACGTTGGCCGGCAATTCGCGCGCGAACTTCCGCCGGCGTTCCCGGCGAACGGACGGGTTGAGCTGATACGCCTGCAGCAGCGAATCGGCGAGGATGTGCGTCCCGCGCTGCTCATGCTCCTGGGCGCAACTTCGCTCGTGCTGCTGATCGCCTGCGCCAATGTCGCCAGTCTCTTCTCAGTGCGGGTTGCCGACGGAATGCGCGAAATCGCGGTGCGTGCCGCGCTCGGCGCCGGACGCCGCCGCATCGCCGCGCAACTGCTGGTCGAGAGCCTCGTGCTCGCCGCTGCCGGCGGTGTGGCGGGCATCTTCGTCGCGTGGCTCACGGTACGCGCTCTCGCCGCCATGGCTCCGCGCAGTATTGCGCGTTTCGGCATCGAGACGCTGGACTGGCGCGCTCTGCTCTTTTCGCTCTTCGTCTCGATCGGCGCGGGCGTGCTCTTCGGCGTGCTTCCCGCGTTCCGGGCCTCGAACGCGTCTGGAGCCGCGGCGCTGCACGCCGCCTTATCGCGCCGCGCCACCTCCGGCAGAAGTCGCGGCCGGCTTTCCGAGCTGCTGACCGTGGCTGAAATAGCGCTCTCCCTGGTGCTGCTGGCTGCCGCGGGGCTGCTGATCGAGAGCTTTGTCAAGCTCGAGCGGGTCAATACCGGCTTCAACATCGCCGGTCTCACAACCTTTGAGACTACGCTGCCTCCCGCCCGATACGCCGATCCCGCCGCGCTCGCGCGATTTCTCACCAGTGCCCGCCAAAATATCCGGCAGCTTCCACATGTGGAAGATGTCGCCGCGGTGAGCAGCCTTCCCACCGAGCCGACGCTCAATGCTCCCTTCGCGATCGAAGGAGGCCCTGCAGCGAAAGCGAACAATGAAACCGGCGAGGTGGATCAGCTCGTTGTCAGCCCAGGCTATTTCGAAACCCTCCAGATTCCCGTGCTCGAAGGACGCGCCATCACCGTCGCGGACCGGATGCATTCACCGGGCGTAGTGGTGATCAACCAAGCCATGGCGAAGACCTTCTTCCCCGGCAGAAGCCCCATCGGCCAGCGCATCACTATCGGCAAAAATCTGGGGCCGGCATGGGTCGACGTTCCACGCGAGATCGTGGGCGTCGTCGGCAATGTGAAAACCGTGCTGGAAGAGCCGGCCGGCCCGGAGATGTACACGCCGTTTGCGCAGGTTCCGCCGCGCCTTGCCGCCATTCTGCTCGGAGCGATTCCAGTGCGCTGGGCGATCCGCGCGCATCCAGCCTCGTGGCAGGCTTCTGATGCATTCTCGAATGCCATCGCCGAGGCCGATTCTTCCATCGCGACGGCCGACCAGGAGACAATGAGCGATCTCTTTTCGGCGGTACTCGCTCGGTGGCGCTTCAACATGATTCTGCTCGGCGCGTTTGCCGCGATCGCGCTGGCGCTGGCAGCCATCGGCATCTACGGCGTGGTCTCCTACTCGGTGGCGCGGCGCACGCAGGAGATCGGCATTCGCATGGCGGTTGGCGCGCGCCGCGGTGAAGTGCTTGCGCTCGTTGTCCGGCGCGGTATGAGTCTCGCCGTCGTCGGCGCCGCCATCGGGGCCGGTGCGGCCCTGATGCTCATGCGCCTGATGCGCGCCTTGCTCTATGGAGTGAACCCCGACGATCCGGCGATTCTGGCCGGCGTCAGCCTGCTTCTCGTTTTCATTGCGTTGATTGCATGCATTGTTCCCGCGCGCCGCGCCGCCGGCATCGATCCCGTTCAAGCACTGCGCAGCGAATAGCAGGAGATCTGGAGTTTCACGATGATCACGTGGCAACGCATCGCCAATCTCTTCCGCCGCTCGCGCCTCGATGGCGAGATCGAGGCCGAGATGCAGGCGCACCTCGAGATGCGCGCGGCCGATAACCTCGCCGCGGGCATGTCGCGCGAGGAAGCTCGCCGCGACGCGCTGGTGCGCTTCGGCAATCGGACGGCGACCAAGGAGCGAACTGCTGCGCAGGACGCAGCGTTGGGCTTCGAGAGCGTGGGCCGCGATCTTCGCTATGCCACTCGGCAGTTGCGCAACGCGCCTGGGTTTGCCGCCACGGCAATCGTGATTCTCGCGCTCGGCATCGGCGCCAGTACGGCGATTTTCAGCGCGGTGAATCCCATCCTCTTCGAGCCGTTGCCCTATCCGCACGCCAACCGGATCGTGACCATCTGGGACACGTTCCGCGGCGAGCGGCTGGAAACGACCTTTGGAACCTATTACGAGCTGCTCGAGCGCAGCCGCTCGTTCGAGGCGCTGGCCGCATTCGAGCCATGGCAACCCGTAATGACCGGCGCGGAGCGGCCGGAGCGGCCCGACGGCCAGAGCGTGACCGCGAGCTACTTTCGCGTGCTCGGCCTCAGCCCCGCGATCGGCCGCGACTTTCAACCCTCGGACGGCGTCTTTCGCGGACCCCGCGTCGTCATCCTCAGCGACCGGTTCTGGCGAAGGCGTTTTGCGGCGGACCGCGGGGTCCTGGGCCGCCAGATCCAGCTCAATGACGACAACTACACCGTTATCGGCGTGATGCCGCCTGGCTTTGTGGATGCCTTCATTCCGTCCGCCGAGATCTGGGCGCCGATGCAGTACGACTCCTCGACGCTCAATGACTTCAACACCTGGGCATGGGGACACCATTTGCGCATGGCGGGCCGGCTGCGCCCCGGCGTCGACATCGATCAGGCGCGAAGCGAGCTCGATCAGATCGCACGTCATCAGCAGCCGCAGTTCCCCAGGCCGGCATGGGCTTCCATGCAGAGCGGGTCCCTGGTCGACTCGCTGCAAGGCGATATGGTCCGCGGCGTCAAACCGGCCTTGCTGGCAGTGCTGGGAGCGGTCACGCTGCTGCTCGTCATCGCGTGCGTGAATGTGACCAGCCTGCTGCTGGGCCGCGGAGTGCTGCGGCAAAGCGAGTTCGCCATGCGGGCCACGCTCGGCGCGGCGCGGTCGCGTCTCATTCGCCAGTTGCTCACCGAGAGCGTGTTGCTTGCGCTGCTCGGCGGTGGTCTGGGCCTAGCTGTGGCATTCGCCGGCGTTAAGGCGCTTGTCGCTCTTAGCCCGCCGGGGTTGCCACGCGTGGATGCGATCGCGCTGGACGCGCCCGTTTTCTTCTTCGCGTTCCTTCTGGCCGCGCTCGTTGGCATCGTGGCGGGGTTGATTCCGGCATTGCAAACGCCGCGCGCCAACCTGCAGTCGGGGCTGCAGCAGGGGGCGCGGACGATGGCCGGCAGCCGGCAGTGGACGCGGCGGACGTTGGTGGTTGCGGAAGTCGCGCTGGCTCTGACGTTGCTGATCGCTGCGGGGCTGTTGTTCCGCAGCATGCAGCGGCTGCTTTCCGTCGATCCGGGTTTCAGCGCCGACCATGTGCTCACCCTGCAGGTGCAGACCGCGGGACACAAGTTCGACGACCTCGCCTCGGCGCCGGGAGCCGGCAATGCGGTGAGACGCAGATTCTTCGCGCAGGCTCTCAAAGAAGTGCGGAAAGTTCCCGGCGTGACTGCGGCCGGCTTCACGAGCCTTTTGCCGCTCAGCGACGATCCGTCCTGGATCGCCCTTTATGGCGCGCATTTCGAGGGCGACCCTCCAGATCGCAGGCATCAGGTGTTTCGCTACGCGGTGAGCCCCGGCTATTGCGAGGCGTTGGGCATTCCGTTGATCCGTGGGCGGTTCATCGACGCACGCGATGTTGCCGGCGCGCCGCATGTGGCCCTGATCAGCGAATCGCTGGCGCGTCGGCAGTTTGCGGGGCAGGATGCGATCGGGAAACGCGTGCACTTCGCGCGCGCGGAGGTGCCGGACTTTACGATCGTGGGAATCGTCGGC
>JASHTH010000748.1 GCA_030040655.1 Acidobacteriaceae bacterium
CGGTCAGGGCGAAGTCGTGCATCATCGGTTTGTCGCGAACGGGAATCTCTGTCACGCGGACGACTCGGCCAGTCTTGTCGATGACGATGTGCTGGACATTATCCTGCAGATACGAATACGCGACGGCGTGCACCTCGCCCGTCTGCGGGTCCGTTTTGGTGTGCGCAGCAAAACCATCGGGCAGGGTGCCGGCGAAGTCGCAAGGTCCGATTGTGTCCAGTTCGTCGGAGATCTCATAAGGCAGAGACCCACCTTCTACTGTCGCAAGGGTTCGGCCGGCGTGAGCGAGAATATGGGTGTTGGCGGCGAAGTCGCGATCATGAACGGGTCCCTCCCGCCACTTTTCATTGAGCCCCTCTGCGACAGTTTTCGACCGCACCCAGCGATTGCGATACCACTCCGCCCGGCCCTCCCGCAACCTCACGCCATGCACCATACCGGAGCCGAAGAACCAATGGTCCCTGTTGTCGTCAATGCCAGTCATGAAATTGGAACCGTTGCGCAGATAGCGGCCATTCAACTCTGGCGGTACGCGGCCGGTGACCGGCAGGTCGAAGGCAGTGACCTCCTCCGTTACCGGAGCAAACAAACCTGCGCGAAACCAGTTTCTTGAGTCCTGCGCGGCTTGTTCTGACATTCGCTGTTCCCTCCTTGTTCATGTCACGTACTAAGCCTGGCAAACTGCTCACCGCCTGGTTCGATGGTCTCTCGCAATTCTTGTAAACAATTCGGCTTGCCTGGCGAAATGCATTCATGATCATATTTCGATCATTTTTGGATAAGGACCGCGGAAGAACCGAGCTTGCCTAAGCGTGTTTGTCTCCTTATCTCCAGTACAATGTGCATATTGCAATCGGCCTGAACAAGCGCTTTCCGATCATTGGGTTCTTCTGAGTTCATTCTGCTCTGGCAAGAGAAGTTCCCCAAAAAGTCAAAAACCGGATTCTGTCGCTCAGCTTATCCTTCTCGGTTTGACGTCCTCCATGACGCAGACAATTCCAACTCGTGTTCGGCTCAATGAATTCGAGTTCAACCTGCAGACGGGGGAATTGCGTTCGCTGGGCGCGCCAAACGGCGCGGTCAAAACCACTCTCGGAGAGCAACCTTTCCAGATCCTGAAACTGCTGGTTGAACGCCCCGGGAAGATAGTGAGCCGGGAGGAGATTAGGCGAACCCTCTGGTCCAACGACACAATTGTGGATTTTGACCACAGCATCAATGTTGCTATCAGAATCCTGCGTAAGGCTCTGGGAGATTCCGCAGACCATCCTCGTTATATTGAGACGATTGCCAGCCGCGGCTACCGCTTGCTGGTCAAGGTTGAATTCCAGGAGACCTCATCCGGGGCCCACCTGGATCATGGGCAATTGGAATCCTTGCCAAAGCTTGGGGACCTCGTTGGAAGGAAGGTCTCGCACTATCGAGTGCTGCAGGTGCTCGGTGGCGGTGGAATGGGTGTGGTGTACACAGCCGAAGACCTTAGGCTTGGTCGTCGCGTGGCCCTGAAGTTCCTTCCCGAGGAATTTTCCAGCGAGCCGGCAGCTCTCAAGCGCTTTGAACGAGAGGCCCAAACTGCCTCGTCTCTAAACCATCCAAATATCTGCACAATTCACGCCATCGACGAATTTGAGGGTCGGCCCTTCATCGTGATGGAACTGCTGGACGGAAGCACACTTCGCGATCAGTTAGCTGCCTTCGAAGGGCGTCCGTTTCCTTGGCAGCGAATCCTCGATATTTCAATTCCGATATGCAAGGCGCTTCAAGCGGCGCACGAAAAGGGGATCATCCATCGAGATATCAAGCCTGCGAACATCTTCCTTACCCGGGACGGAACTCCCAAAATTCTGGACTTTGGACTGGCAAAACTCGTTGCGGAGGAGACGATCTCGTCAGGGACCGAACAAGCGAACGCTGAGGAGCAAGTCGACGGGGCGAGGCCGCCAACGGACAGCACGCTCACCTGGGCTGGAAATGCTGCTGGCACAGCAGGCTACATGTCTCCGGAGCAGATCCGAAGAGAGACGCTCGACGATCGTACTGACCTCTTCTCCTTTGGCCTCGTGCTCTACGAGATGGCAACTGGTCAGCGTGCATTTCCTGGCGATGACCCTGTAGCCGTCCGAGAGGCACTCCTCGATAAACAACCCGTTCCTGTTCGCCGGCTCAATCCTTCCTTTCCCGCATCTCTGGAAGCAGTAATCGAGAAAGCACTGCGGAAAAACCGTGATGCTCGTTATCAGTCAGCCCAGGGACTGAGAGTCGCTCTCGAAGCGGTGAGAGAGCCGCACCGATCTTGGCGGAAAGTAGCGATCAGGTTTCTTTTGGGGACGGCCGCGCTTGCGACTGCGGTTTTGACCTTCGTGTATTGGCGCTCCCAGACACGTTTTAGACTCGCGGCGAACGACGCGATCGTTATCGCCGATACCACAAATCAAACCAGCGATCCAGTGCTCAGTGATGCGATAAACACTGCGCTACAGGTTGAATTCGCGCAAACGCCGTTTTTCCAGGTGCTCGCTCAGGATAAGATCAGGCAGACGATGCAGTCACTGAAATTCCCGGTTGACGCCTCAGTCACACCAGACGTAGCCCTTAAGGTTTGCCTAAGTACAAATAGCAAGGCTGTAATCGCTAGCGAAATCGAAGATGAGGGTAACAGATTTCACATTCAGCTCGCCGCGATCAATTGCCAGTCGGGCACGATACTCGCCAAAGCACACGGTGATGCTTCGACGCGCGATCAGATCATCCATCAGTTGGGCATCGCGGCTGCCAGTTTGCGCCGTTTGACAGGCGAGCCAAGCTCGTCGATCGCTCAGTACAATACGCCTCTTGAAATTGCGACATCCTCGTCCCCGGAGGCGCTGCTTCTTTTCTCACAGGGGGTCAAACTTTTCTATTCGGCGGATACGAGTGGGACAGCCACACTCTTTCAAAGAGCAGTTCAGATCGATCCTTCATTTGCCCTTGCCTATTTAGGTCTCGGATCGATGTACGAGTTTGAAGGTAAAGACCAACTCTTTCATGTTAACGAACAGCGGGCCTTTGAACTCCGTAATAGGCTTACCACCCACGATCGGTTGCTGGCGGAATCCAACTACGACTGGCTGGCGGCAGGCGATCTCGATAAGGCATTGTTGATCATACAGCAATGGATTGAAGAGTTTCCTACCGATGTTCGCGGCCGAGTCAACTTCGCGGGATGTCTTCTAACTCTTGGCCGGTTGGACGAGGCGGTGGTCCAAGCCAGGGAGGCGGTGCGGTTGTGGCCGGCACAGTTTTCATATCATGTCCTGATC
>JASHTH010000749.1 GCA_030040655.1 Acidobacteriaceae bacterium
GAAGCCCGGGGAGCCTTCAAATTGCCAACCCTCGGCCATAGGGAGACGGGGGCTCTCCTGCTTTTTAGCTGGACTGCCTTTGGGATAGCGATGCTGGGCTATTGGTACATGGCCTCTGTCGGAGGGTTCTTCACTCACGCCCTCAAGACCTCCGCTCCGAACGCCTCGGTAACTGCGTCCCTCTTGGGAAGCTTGACAATTCCCTTTCAAGGGCCGGCCGTCGCCATAGCCGCGTTACTCTCGATAGCGGGAACGAAGAGAGGACTTTCGAAATTTAGTGCATTTGTTTTCCTCTTTGTGCTTTGCTCCACATTGACCCTCTCCGGCCAGTTTCGCATGGTCGTGACACTCCTTACGCTCGCTGTGGCTACCCTTCAGATCGGCGGGCTACGCCTGACCTGGCGCCGCGTCTTCTTGGCGTCATGCGTTTCCGTCGTTTCGCTCGTTCTTATTCAGTCGGCCCGCCTCGTTGGTGCTCAGAGGCTAGTCCAGAGCGCTTCACCCGCCGATGCGCTCGGCCTCGTGATGGAGGGAGCTCAGAATCTGACCTCTGACTCGGCTAGCGTGATCGGCCAGCATACTGCCCATCGAGTCAGCGACCAGCTTGCCTTTTTATCGTTGCTGATCGAGAGGGTCGATCACGGCCAGCCATATATCTACGGGAAAGTAGTGCTCGATGAGCTTTCCACCATGGTCATCCCGCGGGTCTTTTGGACAGACAAGCCTGTCATTTTGTCACCGCAACGGCAAATCAGGCGAGAGTTCATGCTCCCTGACCAGGACGATAGCCCAGGGGCGGTCGTCGCTTACTACGTGTTCGGCGGACCGGTAGCGGTCTTTTGCGGCTTGTTCGTGGTCGGATTCGGGATCTCAAAACTGAGGGACTGGGCAGGGCGTACGAACGGCTTTTTCCCCTTGCTCCTGCTTGTTTGGATAATGAGTTCGGTGCTCTTCATAGAGGAGGATCAACCGTACGCACTCCTGACGGCCATTCGTCATTGCTTGGTGGCCTATTTGATGTTTCGAACGATCCTGTTCTTCTACCCCAAGACTCGGCCCCAGCGTATACGAGTGCCGGTACAGGGGGCATTCGGGACGACCTCCTCCATTTGACTCCCGTTCCGGACGCCGCAGCGCCGCTCCGCAGTGGGCTCTCAACCTGCCGGGCTCGGCTCGCGTCGGTTCCGGCCGATTGCCGCGATCCTCCGATTCAAACACACGCTAACATCTTGAAACAGAAAGGCAAAGAGGGATGAGCGCAGGGCCCGCACTGATAACCGGAATTACCGGCCAAGATGGCGCTTATCTTGCCAGGTTTCTGCTGGAAAAGGGCTATTCGGTTTACGGAGTCATCGCGCGCCGGGGAACGGATACGCTTTGGCGGCTTCGTGAGTTGAAGGTCCTCGACCATATCGACATCATCGATGCCGATCTTCATGATCTTGCTTCTTTGATTCGCGCCCTGGAGAAAACCCGAGCCACGGAAGTCTACAACCTCGCCGCGCAGAGTTTTGTAAATACCTCCTGGGACCAGCCGCTTCTTACGGCGGAGGTGACTGCGCTCGGAGCCCTCCGCCTGCTCGAGGCGGTTCGCATTGTCAATCCGCACGCGCGATTCTGCCAAGCTTCGACAAGCGAAATGTTCGGCAAGGCGCAACAACCAGTGCAGGACGAAGAGACGCCGTTCTATCCCCGCAGCCCCTATGGCGTTTCCAAGCTCTTTGCCCATTGGACTACCGTCAATCACCGCGAAAGCTTTCATCTGCACGCGTCCAGCGGGATACTTTTCAATCACGAGTCGCCGTTGCGTGGAATTGAATTTGTAACCCGCAAGGTGACTGACGCGGTGGCGCGGATTCATTTGGGCCAGAAGAAAGAACTGCGACTGGGAAACATCGATGCCCAGCGGGACTGGGGTTTTGCGGGCGACTACGTGGAAGCCATGTGGGCCATGCTGCAGCAGCCGGAGCCCGATAATTACGTCATTGCTACCGGGCGAACTACTTCAGTGCGCGATATGTGTAGAATTGCCTTTGGATATGTCGGCTTGCGGTATGAAGATTATGTCGTCATCGACCCCCGCTTTTATCGTCCCGCCGAAGTCGAAGTGCTGGTGGGAAATCCCGCCAAGGCGAAGCTGCGGCTAGGTTGGACACCTAAGACTTCTCTCGAAAGTCTCATTCAAATGATGGTAGAAGCCGATTTACGGCGCGTAAAGGCAGAGTAGCTTAGTGCGGCAATCAAGGTTCGCCCGGCTCTTTGCACGGACTCGATTTCGCGCCGATGCCGGCAATCAAAAATGCGCCTTTGGTTGCGACTTCTTGCACAAGGAAATGAGACATTTATGTGTGGAATAGCCGGCGTTGTGGCGGATGGGGACCTCGAGAGATCGATGGAGGGCTCCGTACGCGCCATGATTGATCGTATGCGCAGCAGAGGCCCCGATGGTGAGGGTGTTTGGATTGGAAAAGGCGCCGTCCTGGGACACCGGCGCTTGGCGATCCTGGATCCCAATGCGCGAGCAAACCAACCGATGGCTACAACCGACGGAAGATACATTATCGTGCTCAATGGCGAGATATATAACTTTCGCGATCTGCGAGCGGAACTTGAATCCGAGGGAGTTATATTTCGGACAACTTCCGATACCGAAGTACTCCTTGCATTATTTGCAAAGCACGGTGAGCGCATGCTGTCAAAACTCAGGGGAATGTTTGCTTTCGCAATCTGGGATTCCATCGCTCGCGAGCTGTTTCTAGCGCGCGATCCATATGGAATCAAGCCGCTCTACTATTCCACTCGGCATCGTGAGTTTGTCTTTGCATCCCAGGTGAAGGCCTTGCTCGTATCCGGCAGGATATCTCGGGACCTAGAGCCCGCGGGCCTAGCGGGATTCTACCTCTGGGGAAGCGTCCCGGAACCATGGACACTCTATGAGAACATCTTCGCTCTTCCGGCCGGGTGTTGGCTTCGCGCAAAAGCCGGCCAGCTGACAACGCCGGTGTCGTGGAAGAACCTTCGCTGCAATTGGGAACAGCCCGGATCCTTGCGGCCGGAAACAAACGTGCAAGCCCATGTCCGAAGTTCCTTAATTGAAACGGTCCGATTTC
>JASHTH010000750.1 GCA_030040655.1 Acidobacteriaceae bacterium
GCGCCCTCCACGCCATAACCGTTGGCAATCAAGGCGAAGTCAATGCCGGGCAGGTCAAGTGCAGGCACATTTTTGACCTTAAGGACCTCCGCGAACCAGCGAAGCGCACCATAAGCGCCGTTCTTCAGGATCAGGAAGACCACCGGAATCTTGTAGCGGGCAGCGGTCCAGAGCGCGGTAATACTGTAATTGGCCGACCCGTCGCCGATGACAGCGATAACGCGCCGCGACGGCTCGGCGAGCTGGACGCCGAGCGCCGCCGGCATGGCAAAGCCAAGACCGCCGGCTGCTCCGAAGTAGTAGCTGCCTCGTTCCTGCATAGGCAACCGGCGCCACAGGAAGTCGGTCGTCGAGGTCGACTCATTCACATAAATAGCGTCATGGGGCGCCGTCGCAGCAATGACATCGAACACGGCCTCGGGCAACAACGGTCCCGGGCGGACTTCCGCGGGCGCGGGTCTCGCCTGCGGCGTAGGCGACGGGCGGTTGGACTGGCGCACATGGTCGGCCAAGGCTTGAAGCGTCGCATGAATGTCTCCGACGATCGCATCGCCCACGGGCGCGCGGGCCGCCTCCTGCGTGTCGGAAGTTACGGCAATGAGTTCAGCCCCCTCGGGGAGATACGCCCCAGGCTCGTATTGGTGGTAGCGGAAGACGGGCGCGCCGACGACGAGGATCAGGTCATGCCCGCTCAGCGCCGCCGAAATAGCCCTGATGGAGGCTGGCAGCAGGCCGCGGAAGTTAGGATGTGTGGTCGGGAACGGACAGCGGGGGGCTGACGGCGCTGCCCAAACCGGAGCGCTAAGCTTTTCAGCCAGGTGAACCGCATGTGTATTGGCGCGACTGGCATCGACCTCCGGTCCGAGGACGAGCACTGGATTCCTGGCAGCGTTGAGACGGTCGATGACGCGCGACAGCAACGGACCGTCGAACGAGCCGACCGCATGAACCTGGCGGTCGAGGAGAGCCGATGATTGCGGATCTGCTTCAGCGGCCCAGTCATCATAAGGTATCGAAAGATAGACCGGACCGGACGGGGGCAAAGCAGCCAAGTGCAACGCCCGGCTCACGGCCGGCGGCACGTCCCGAGCGGTCGACGGCTCATAGCTCCACTTCACCAGCGGGCGCGGAAGTTGCGTCGAGTCCAGATTCGTCAGCAATGGCTCGACACCCAGCATGGCGCGTGTCTGTTGCCCGGCCATCACGATCAGCGGCGAATGAGAGTTCCACGCATTGGCGAGTGCTCCCATGCCATTCCCGGTTCCGGCTGCGGAGTGAAGGTTGACGAGGGCCGGTTTGCCCGTCGCCTGGGCGTATCCATCGGCCATGCCCACCGCAACGCCCTCATGCAGAGCAAGGAAATAACGGAAATCCGATGGAAAATCCTTCAAAAACGGCAACTCGTTGGATCCGGGATTGCCGAAAACCGTGGTGACGCCATGCCGGCGCAACAGGTCATAAGTTAGGTCATGAATGCTGGTCATGCGTTCGCTCCTGTCTGTCGGTCTATGGGCCGAAGAAAATGATCGCTTTCAGTTATAGCCATGCTTGCCGAAAACTTAAAACGGATAGGGACCACTGGAATGTCGTATGGTCTCCCAGTGATCGCGCGTAAACTCGCGCAGGATCCACTCTCCTCCGAACCGTCCGAGCCCGCTGTTCTTCTCGCCGCCGAAGGGACCCGTCGGCGTGTCGTCGACACTATGATCATTCACATGGGTCATTCCTGCCTCAACTCGCAGCGCGAACCTCAAACCACGCTCGCGGTCCCGCGTGAATACCGCGGACGATAGGCCGTACTCGGTCTGGTTGGCGACGCACAGCGCCTCCTCTTCATCCTTGACCTTGATGATGGGTGCAATCGGACCGAAGATTTCGTCCTGCGCAATCGTCATGTCGTTCGTCACACCGGCAAAGACGTGCGGTGGCAGTACCTGGCGTTCGGGGGAGCCGCCCAGCAATTCCTGCGCGTCCTCCCTCCGTGCGCCATCGATGCGCGCAAGATGACCGCGCAACTGCTTTTCGTTGATCACAGGTCCGATGGATACCGACGGATCGCTCGGATCGCCATATTTGAGCGTTTTCACGTGAGCGACGAAGCGATCGACGAACTCGTCGTATATGCGCGCATCTACGATGATCCGGCTCGTGCTCATGCAGATTTGGCCCTGATGGAGGAAACGGCCGACGACCGCAGACCGTACCGCATGTCCAAGATCGGCATCCTCGAGGACGACGAGCGGCGCGTTGCCGCCGAGTTCCAGCGCCACCCGCTTGAGTTGCGAAGCCTGCATCGCAAGCGCACCGATATGCCGGCCTACGCGCGTCGAACCGGTGAATGAAATCAGGCGCGGAATCGGGTGCGTGGTGAATCGATCACCGATCTTCGAAATAGGGCCAATGATGATGTTGAGAAGACCAGGCGGTAATCCGGCCTCTTCATAGATCTTCGCAATAAGGACCGGTCGCCAGTTGCTCGCGCGATTGCGTGAGCAGCAGATCGGTGTTGGGGTCGATCTTAAGATCGCAATCGACCAGCAGCGTCGTTTGCTGGTTGGGGGTGGCATTCAGGGAGTACATATAGGACATGTCGTCCACACCGTTCGGGATGCGGCGGTCGTCCGTGGCGAGTTGTTGCTGCAACTCAAAACCGCTCATCCCGGGCAGACGCAAATCGAGAATCAAACAATCCGGCACACGCTCGCGACACGACTGAAGGAACTCCTCTGCGGAAGAGAAGCTCTCCGCCTCAAGGCCAGCAGATGTGACCAGTCTGCCTATAGCTCGGCACACCGCCTTTTCGTCGTCCACAATGGCTACCAAACTGCGCTTGTTCACTGTGTGCTCGTTCTTCCATTCGAGGACTAGGATCGCATGTACTCGCCGATTTGCTATAGGCCTTTGGTCCTATGCCGGCCGGCCGCGTTCACACGCTTGATTCAGTCACGGATGCCCACGGATTCCCGCTCGCAGCATTGGAGAAAAGAGTAAGACCGCTGCCACCCGATTGAGGGATGCAGAAGGAAGCTGTTGGCCACATATTGAAAGAAGCCTAGGGACCTGGAGATCGATCGAGGAGAGTTCGAATGAATCGTTCGCCACAATCGACAACATCCAACATCTGCACGGCCCTGTGTCTGGCAGCTCAGCGCTCGTCTCTCAGCGATGGCGCCGCACACGCCCGTATTCAGCGAGAGTTGGAGATAATGGCGGCTGCGCAGGCGGGTTCGGCTGTCGCATTCGACGAACTGCAGAGGATGTACTCGTCGCGGCTTTTCAAGACCGTCTTTCGCATCACCAGGAATCGAGAGGATGCCGAGGACGCTCTCCAAGATGCGTTTCTGCGGGCATATGTAGCCCTCCCGCATTTTGAGGGAAGATCAAGCGTTTACTCCTGGCTCACGAGAATCGCGGTAAACTCTGCACTGATGATCCTTCGCAGACGTCGGTCCCGTCCCGAGGCATTGCTCATCTCTTCCTCTGAGGGGGAGGATGGCTACGTTGCGATGGAAATCAAGGACTCGGCTCCCGATCCTGAACAAGTGTGCGACCTGCGCCAGCGCTGTAAGCATCTTTCACACGCGATCCGAAAGCTCGAGCCCAAATTGCGCGCGCCGATCGAAATCCAATTGGCCGGGGAACTCTCCATGAAAGACATTGCCGAGGCCTTGAATCTTTCCATAGCAGCGGTAAAGGCCAGGCTCTATCGGGCCCGGACCCGCCTCGTCGCCAGATTCCCCATCAACACGCGAAATGCTGGCCGCAGAATCGCTGGATACTGAACTGAGAAATGGCGCATTCATACGACCAATCTGGGTCAAATAGCGCGGACGTTCCCCTGGACACGCTCGCCGGCCAACGGGCACTGCTTGACGGGTTGTTTGCAAGAGTGCCGGAAGCCATCGTTTTGCTGGGCACAGATGACCGCATTTTGCAGATCAATCCTGAGTTCACAAGGCTCTTCGGTTATACCCAGCGGGAGGCGTGTGGGCGTCTGATCAATGAGCTGGTCGTGCCCGAGGAATCTCTGGCTGAGGCAGAGGAATTTACGCTTCGTCGTCTTCGCGGCGAGAGCCTGAACGTCGAAGCTACGCGGAAGCACAAGGATGGCACCCGCGTTCATGTCTCCATAGTCAGTGCGCCTGTGTCGATTTCTGAAAGCCAGATCTGTGAGTACATCATCTATCGCGACATCACTGAGCGGAAGCGCTCGGAAGAGAGAATACGCGAAAGCGAAGATTATCTGGCGGAAGCGCAAAAACTCAGCCAAACCGGTAGCTGGGCATGGAATCCGGCGACCGGCGATATCAGGTATTGGTCGGAGACGTGCTATCGCGTTCTAGGGTTCGATCCGGCCGGCCCGCTGCCACGGTTCGAAGAATTCTTGCATCGACTTCATCTGGACGATCGAGCGGCGAGCAGGGAGCAGTTCGAACAAGCCATCCGCGACAAAGCGGATTTCGAACAGGATTATCGGATCGTTCATCCGGAAGAAGGGATCAGGGACATTCACGCTGTCGGTCATGCGGTCTTCGATGGATCCAACAACCTCGCTGAGTTTATAGGTACCGTGATCGACGTAACCGAGCGTAAGCGCGCCGAGCAAAAACTGCGGCAAAGCGAGGCGGACCTTCGCACGAAAAACGACCGGCTGAATTTGCTCCTCAATGTGACTAGCCAAATCACATCGAATCTGGAGCTTCGAGATTTGCTTCGTGCTATATCGGCTAACATCCGTGGCGTTATGCGTTGTGACATGGTGGCCATCACCCTACCGGATGCCCATCCGAACGCCAGAGGCTTCTGGCGCTCGACTTCCCAAACGGCAAGGGGCTCATTAAAGAAGGACTGCTTCTGACGCCCACCGGCCCAGGTGGGAGAGCTCTTCAGAACTTGAAACCAACGCTCGTGAGCGCACTTGACCCCGACGCTTTTTCCCCGGAGGTACGAGAGTTGGCCGTTGCCGAGGGCCTGCAGCAGCACTGTGTAATACCCCTCGCGAACCGGGGGCGAGCGCTTGGGGCGCTGATGCTTGCACGAACGACAGATGGCTCTTTCTCGCCCGACGAGTTGGAGTTTCTCGCCCAGGTTTCGGGCCAGATCGCAATTGCAGTGCGGCTGCTCGCCTCGGAGTCAAACGTTCGACGCTCCAGCATAAAATGCGCAAGCTGGGAATTCGCTTGTCCCGTACTGCTTCGGAAGTGCGGCGTGGGGAAGAAACTTAATGGCAACGCGATTGCCGGCGTCGGAACGCTCGGCGAGCCAGACGACACCCATGCCGCCCTCGCCAAGGACTTTGATAAGACGATACGGGCCAAACTCGCGGGACGAGATCGAGTCATTGAAAGTGCCGACCATCTCATAGGCCAGGCTTAAGAGACCGCGATCCAGAAGCGATGTTTGTCGGCGGTCGGCCGCGAGCATGGCGCGGACCTCGCCGGCCAGCTCTGCGTCGTCTCCACAAGCCGATCGAACGAACGCATCGCGCTCGGCTTCACTGAGTTCGATGGCTTGGAGAAAGATCTCCTGCACTCGCGACCATCGCGTACTGTCCATGGCTCATGACCCCGCGGCGGGACGCAGCGCGCTTGCCAGCCAAGCCTTCGCTGCCCGCCAATCCCGTTCTATCACCGATTCCGAGACCGACAGCAGCGTGGCAGCTTCGACGACGTTCAGGCCGCCGAAAAAGCGGCATTCGACAACCTGAGCCTGTCTGGAGTTCATCAGTGCAAGCTTGTCTATTGCGCGGTCCAGTTCGATCAGCTCGGCATCGGAGGAAGATGCCAAGCCGATCGACTCGTCGAGCGTGATTTGAATCGCGTCGTCTTTACCGCCGCGCTTTTGCGCAACGCGCCTGCGCGCGGCGTCGACCAGCACCTGGCGCATGGCGCGGGCGGCGATGGCCTTGAAGTGCGGGACTGAAGTGTCGGCAAGGTGTGGCGAATCCTTGAGCTTCAGCCAAGCTTCATGGACCAGGGTCGTGGAACTGACATTCGCGCCCGGATCGTTCCGCCGCACCGCTCCGGCAAGGCGGCGAAGCTCCTCGTAGACCTGGCTGAAAACTTCATCTAACTGACGCCTTTGCAGGGAAGGCGGGATACCATCCGACCTTCCAGTGGAATGTCTAGGATGAGGGTCATCTTGCATGACGGGTTTTGGCTCTGGATTGCGTAAGGGTTAACAGAAGCGAGACGCGGGGAATACGCGCCATGGTACCAAGCAGCCTTGGGGTTTGCAAGCCTCGGGTGGAGTGTGGCCCCGGGGGCGGAGCTCATGGTTGGGCGGATCCGGAGCAGCCTCGCGCCTGGAACCCCCCAGTTCCGTTTCGCGAAAAGAAAAAAAACGCGCGATTCCCACCAAGTTAACGGGAGATGAACAGTGAAGCCAGTTACCAGGAGTTTTGTCGCGAAGCGGGGACCTGTGCTAGGGTATTGCTAATTCCTTCCCCGCCCGGGCCCAATTCCCATAATCTCGAGAGGTCGCTATGAACCGCATGTCATTCGCCGCGCTGCGCGCAGCTGCTGTGTGTGTGCCATTTCTTCTTTCGTTAGGATCCCTGGCCCAAAATGGTCATGAGCCGGCAGCTCGGCTATATGGGCAAGTGCCGCTTAGCTTCGAGGCAAACCAGGGCCAGACCGATGCCCAGGTGCGCTACCTCTCCCGCGGCAATGGATACTCGTTGTTCCTCACAAGGAATGAAGCGGTTTTGGCCCTGAGACGCGGGAGCGTGTCGAGCGCCGAGCGCGGTCTGCGCGCGACGGTTTCCCAATCGAAACCCGCCATGGAGAAGTCCGGCACGGATGTGGTCCGGATGCGGCTGGTCGGCTCGAATTCCGGGACGCCGGTGACGGGATTGGATCAGCTGCCGGGCTCGGCGAACTACTTTGTGGGCAATGATCCGAAGAAATGGCGCTCGGGTGTGCCGACTTATGGGAAGGTGAAGTACGAGGGCGTATATCCCGGGGTCGACCTGATCTACTACGGAAACCAGCGGCAGCTTGAATATGACTTTGTGGTGGCGCCGGGTGCTGATCCATCGCGCGTCCGCATGCAATTTCAGGGCGTGAAGCGTGTGCGTCTCGACAGGAACGGGAACCTGGTTGTCGCGGCGGGTGGCTCGGAGGTGGTCTTCGAAAAGCCGACGATTTATCAGAACCAAGACGGCGTACCTAAGCCGGTGGACGGCCGCTTCAAGTTGCTGGCGAGCCACGCGATCGGGTTTGCCATAGGCGGGTACGACCATCGTCGGGCGCTGGTCATCGACCCGGTGCTGGCCTATTCAACCTTTCTCTCGGGAAACGGCTCGAGCCAGCAGATCGGCAGCCTGGGCAGGGCGATCGCCGTCGACTCTTTGGGAAGCGCCTACATCACAGGCGTCACGTCGCTTGTCGATTTCCCAACGACCAGCGGAAGTTTTCAGTCGGCGCTGGTTGGAACTCAAGTGAACGAAGGCGAGTCCTATCCGTTCGTCGCCAAGTTGAATGCAACCGGAACGGCCCTCGTTTATACAACTTACCTTGCCGGCAGCGAGACAGGGGAGGAGGGTTACGGCGACATGGCGTCCGGCATCTCCGTCGACACGTCAGGGGACGCCTATGTCACGGGTTGGGCCTTTTCCGACGACTTCCCGGTCACCGGAGATGCCTTCCAGTCCGAGAAGAAAACGACCTATTACTTTTACTCCAATTGTTTCCTCACCAAGCTCAACCCCACCGGGACCGGGCTGATCTACTCCACCTACCTGGGAGGAACTTCCAGCGACGCTTGCGTCCAGGTGACGGTGAACTCCTCCGGCAATGCCTATGTCATCGGCACGGCCGAGTCCAGGGACTTCCCGGTGACTCCCGGAGCTTTCATGACCGGTGAGCCGAATTACGACCAGGCCTTTGTCACCGAGTTCAATCCGCAAGGTTCCGGCCTGGTCTATTCCACCTATTTGGGCGGCACGACCAATGCCAGCTATGCGCACGGCATTGCGGTTGACAGCGCCGGAAATGCCTACGTAACCGGCCAGACTTATGCAACGGATTTTCCGGATACGGCCAACGGGTATCAGTCCGTCAATAAGGCCACCATCGCGAGAGACCTGCCGACGGGATTCGTCGCCAAGCTCAAGCCGTCCGGCTCGGCCCTTGCGTTCGCAACTTACCTTGGCGGATCGGGGACCGACGAGGGGCGCTATGGTGACGATCCAGCGGCGATCGCGTTCGATTCTTCCGGCAACGTTTATGTATCCGGCATGACCGATTCGGAGGATTTCCCTGTCACGCCGGCGGCGTTTCAGAATTCCAACCTGACTTACGCCGCCGAGAATTATCCGGAAACGTATACCACAGGCTTCGTGACCAAGCTCAACCCGACAGGTTCTTCGCTGATCTTCTCCACCTACGTAGGAAGCTCCGCTGGCGAATACACCGTCACTCCCGAGATCTACGATTCCTACAACCAGGGCGTTCCCGGATCGGGCGGAATGGCGCTGGACTCGAACGGAAACGTCTATTTCACCGGAGCAACCTTCGGCGTCAACTATCCCACGACGTCGAATGCCTTTCAGTCGGTGAACAATGCATCCCAGTCGAGCAACAACGGGCTCTCTCCCTATTCGACGGACGCGTTTGTCACCGAGCTGAGCTCTTCCGGGGCGCTGGTCTACTCGACGTATCTCGGCGGCAGCGGCGCATATTACTCGGGCAACGTCGGCGACTATGGGTCCAGCATCGCTCTCGATTCGTCAGGCAACATTTATGTAACCGGTATCGCAACCTCTTATGACTTCCCGGCCACGTCCGGAGCATTCCAGACCACCAAGACGACCGATTACAGCGCCTTCGTTTCGAAGATCAACCCCAATGGCTCGAACAACAGCACACTGACCACCCTGGTTTCGAGTAACAACCCGCAGGCGCCCGTAACGCAGGTCACTTTCGCGTCGCATGTGCAGTCTACTTCGGCTCTGGGGATACCCACCGGCTCCGTCAGTTTCAGCTTCGACGGCGGTTCCGGGGCGGTAGTCTCGCTGGATGCCAACGGCCTGGCAAGCTATCCTACGACCGCGCTGGCCAGCGGCGTTCATACCGTCACCGCGACGTACTCGGGCGACAGCAACTTCGCGGCCAGCGGCAATACCATGACCGAAGTCGTTCCAGGCGCGGCTGCCAACGTTAGCATCGTCTCCGGCAACAACCAGACCGGGTACCCCAACATCCCGCTGCTGAAACCCATTGTGGTCCTGGCAACGGATGCGAACGGAACCCCTGTGCCGGGCATCTACGTGAGTTTTGGGGGACCGGACCTGTCCTACACATACATCCAACAGTACACAAACCAGGCCGGCGAGTTCGCTGTGGAAGTGACGCCGACATCCTACAACGGAACGAATCCAGTCGTTTCCGGCACGGCTTCGGTCAACGGCGTGAACATTCCGGCATTCTTCTCGGTCACCGTGCAACCGCCGCCCACGCCGGCTACTCCGAAGTTCTCCCTGGCTTCCGGATCCTATTGCTCCGCTCAGATCCTGATCCTTACGGACGCGACACCGGGAGTCCAGATCTACTACACCACGGACGGAAGCATCCCCAGCGCGTACTCGACGCTCTATACCGGTCCGATTACGGTCGGCCAGAGTGAGACGGTCCAGGCCATAGCCGCAGCTACCGGCTATAACAACAGCGCGATTGTCCGCGAAAGCATCGGGATCGGACAGCCGCAAACGATCACCTTCAGTCCGCTTCCTGGCACGATTCGCATCAACCCGAATCCTATCAAGCTTAAGGCAACGGCAAGCTCGGACCTGGAAGTGACATTCAGCATGGTCTCGGGTCCCGGGCGCATCAGCAGCAATGATCTGTATCTCACCGGCCTCGGCAAGGTCGTGGTAGCCGCGAGCCAGAC
>JASHTH010000751.1 GCA_030040655.1 Acidobacteriaceae bacterium
CAAGTCGTGCGCGACGGCTAACCTAGGGCAGTTTCGGAAATAGTGTGTCCCTTCGGACGTTGCCCAAGGTCGCCGCTTCCTGTTGGTCCCACCCCAACGACGAAGCCATGTCATTGGGGATCCCGGTGGTCGCGTCGACTTTGCGATCTTTCTTCGGCTACGTCATTTCCTAAACCGCCACAGCGTGGTCCTCCAGCAGGATGTCCAGCCAGGGTTATGAAATGGATGAAGTATAGGCCGCAGACATTGCACGAATAGGAGGGCGCCCGCTTCGGACGCGACCGCGCGGTTCTGCGCCTAGAAAGCCCATCTACCTCACGATTGCGAAACGAATTTATTTCTCCTAGTCTCCTGCGCGAGACTCTCCAAGACCTGCCGGTCTCGCGCCTGCTCCATTTCAAGAAGCCGCCGTGAATAGACTGACGTCGTCTACGGCCAGCCCACTCCATACCGCTGACACCTGTCAGGAACGCGCCGTTCCTCAGGAGGCTCTTACGGCCTGGCGTCGATCGGGCTTGCGAACTTTGCCTCTTCCTTGCCCTCTCTGGCAATTCGGATGAACGCGGCGAGACTAAGGTCTACGTCGTGCTCATCCGTCACCCATGAACAAACGCTGATTCGCATCGCATATCTACCGTGCCAAACGGTGCCTCCGCACCAGCAGGTACCGTCGCGTTGAACCGCCTCGATCACGCATCTCGTCAGCGTATCGCTGCCAAAAGAAACCAGCACCTGGTTAATCACAACGTCGTTCAATATTTCGTATCCGGCGGCCTGCAGGACATCCGCAAACCGCTTTGCGAGCCGGCATGTGCGCTCAATCATCGCTGCGAGCCCGGCCCGGCCCAGGCTCTTGAGCCCCGCCCAGGCCTCGACGCCGCGGGCGCGGCGCGACATCTCAGGACCCCATTGCATAGGCTCGCGTTCGGTCCCGGCCTGCAGGTAGGCGGCTTCAAGACTCATCGCCCGATGCAGCGCCTCGGCATTGCGGACAAACAGGATGCCGCAGTCATAGGGAAGGTTCAGCCATTTGTGTCCATCGGTCGCCCAGGAATCAGCGTCGGAAAACCCTTCGAGCAAACGGGCGTATTCGGGGGAACAGGCCGCCCACAGCCCGAAAGTGCCGTCCACGTGAACCCAGGTGTGCTCCCTTGGAACAGCCGCACAGATGTCTTTGGCGGGATCAAAGGAACCGCTATTCACGTTGCCAGCCTGAATAGACAGGATGGTTGGGCCCGTGATCTTGGGAATCGAATCGACACGCAACCTGCCCTGCGAATCCGTCGGAACAGTCAAAACACGGTCGCGCCCAAGGCCTAGCAGGCCGAGCGCCTTCTTCACAGCGATATGCACTTCCTCGCTTACGATGACCTGGACCGGCGGCGCGCCAAAAAGCCCCAAGGATTCGACGTCCCAGCCCTGCGCAGCCAGCAGCGCCTGCCGCGCGGCGGCGAGGCAGGTGAAGGTAGCCATCGTCGCCCCGGAAACAAACGATCCTCCGGAGCCAGGCGGCAACCCTAGCAGGTCGCGAATCCACCTGAGCGCCGTATCTTCGAGAACTGTTGCCGCCGGAGACATCACGCGCAACGCCGTGTTCTGGTCCCAGGCCGTAGCCAGCACATTCGCAGCCATGGCCGCCGGCGTGGCGCCGCCATTCACGAAACCGAAGTATCT
Source organism: Acidobacteriaceae bacterium (assembly GCA_030040655.1). Classification (GTDB taxonomy): domain Bacteria; phylum Acidobacteriota; class Terriglobia; order Terriglobales; family Acidobacteriaceae; genus Telmatobacter. The sequence continues at coordinate 1,675 of JASHTH010000751.1, forward strand.
CCCGCCCGCGTTCGCGACCGTCGCCGGCGAGCCGAAAGCATCCAGCATCTCCAGGACGACATCGGCGGCGGTCTCTCCATCCGGCATCTCGCCCTTGAGGCCATCCAGGCCCGCGACGGCTTCCGGGGTCGGCGCCACGCGGCGCTCCCTTACACCTTTGAGATATCGCGATGCGCGCTGAGCCGCATCGAGAATCAGGCCGTCCCGGTAATCGGCAACTTCGTTCGGCTGGAGAGCAAGTTTCACATCGTTCAAGTTTTTGCCTCCTCGATCATCGTTTGCCCTACTTCAACTGCACTAGCAGTCCATAGATGTCACCCAGGACCCATACCTCGCGAATCATTTTTTCGCCGGCGAAAGAAAACACCGCCGCTCCGGAATACGCGATTTTCTTTCGCGTCGGCGCAATGCCGAAGATTTCACCTTCGTGAGTACCTGCGTAGCTGAGCCGGGCGAACGCCTTGTCGCGTTCCGAGATGATTTCCTGAATATGATTCGTGAAGTCGGGGAACGCTGCGCGGATGAAATCCATGTACTCGGAGATCCCGCCGTAACCCCGCTTCACTTGGCCCAGCGAACCGCGAAAAGCGATGTCCGGCGTCAGGATTTCCTCGAACGCGGTCTTGTCCCACTGGTTCCACATGCGGTGGTACCAGGTCTCGATGAGCCGGATATTACTACTTCTTGACATTCGCGTTCCCTGCTGCGGGCGGAGGCGCTTTCTCCTCCGTCATCGCGGCATCGGCACTGCTGGCCAGACTGCGCATGAGTTCTTCGAGGTCTTCTTCGCGGGTCCGTGGATTGATGATGCAGGCTCGCAGCCAGAACTTCGCGTCCAATACTGTGCTGGAGAGAAAGGCCCGGCCGCCAAGCTGCAGTTTCTCCAGGATGGCTTTGTTCAGGCTGTCGATCGCCCGCGCGTCCTGGCGAAGTTTCGGCGGCGCGTAGCGGAAACACACGATGCTGAGATTCTGGGGCTCGAAGACCTCGATGTCCCCGCTGCTGCGCAACAAGCTCGCCAGGCGTCCGGCCAGTTCAATATCGCGCTCGATCGAAGAACGACATCCGGACAGGCCGTGATAGCGCAGCGCCATCCAGACCTTGAGGGCGCGAAAGCCGCGGGTCTGCTGGAAACCGTATTCGCTGAACCACGGCAAGCCGCCGACGCCCTCCGTCTTGCCGTCCGTCTGCAGGTAAGGCGGAACCAGGCTGAACGTGGCGCGCATGTGGCGCGCGGATCTGACGAGGACGACTCCCGCTTCGACCGGGACATATAGCCACTTGTGCGGGTCCAATGCAAGGCTGTCTGCGCGCGCCAGGCCGGAGAGCTGTTTCGCGTATTGCCCGGTCAGGATGGCCGGGGCACCGTAGGCGCCGTCGACGTGCAACCATACCTTGTGCTTTGCGCAGACGTCGGCGATCTCGTCCAGCGGATCGATGGCGCCGGTATTGACGGTGCCGGCACTGGCTATGACGGCGATCGGAATGTGTCCGCCTTGCCGGTCCTCACGGATCGCGTCATCCAAGGCTGACGGGACCATCCGCAACGAGCGATCGTGCGGCACGCTTCGCAAGTGCTCACTGCCGACGCCCATCAGCTCTATGGCCTTCTGGTGGCAGCCATGCCCCTCGCCGCTCCGGTAGAACTTTAATCGTGCAGCGACGCCCTGCAATCCCTGCGTCCGCACGTCATGGCCACAGTGCGCCTGCCGGGCAACGGCGAGGCCTGTCAGCGCGGCCATCGAGCCGCCGCTCACGAGCAGCCCCATGCTGTCGGCGGGAAAGCCGACGATTTGCTTGAACCAGTTGATGACCTCGCGTTCCACGTAAATGGCCGCGTGATTGCCTCCGGCGCAGCTTGGATTCATGGCCGCCGCCAGGGCTTCCGCGAAGACCGCTATCACGGCGGGCGGTGAATTTACCCAGCCGTAAAAACGCGGATGACCGTTTCCAAAGGGATACGGCTCGATATCGCAAAGAAATGTGTCCAAAATATCATCCGCTTCCTGCCCCGCCTCCAGCGGCTTCGAATGCAGGTATGTGGAGGCCAGCTCCGCCGGAAACGGGTGAAACACCGGCTCGTCGGGCAACGCCGTGAGATGCTCAGCGATGATGTCCACCACTCGGTAGCCGACACGCCTGATCTCATCGGCCGACCACTCCCACCGCGGGTTGAGAGGTCGCGGGCCACGTCCTTTGCTTGTTTTCGCTGGAGATTCATTCATAGACGGCGGCCTCCTGCCCGGTCATCACGGCGCGATCTCTTGCCGGGCTCCGGAACCGGTTCATGTTCGCCCGACCCGCCCTGGCTGACGTTCAGCGCAGTCGGCGGCGCCAGGCGATGAGTTGTTCCGGCCATGTCGCCGGAGACATCCATGGCCAGGTAGTACACGCATGGGGCACGGCCGGGATTTACAAAGCCGTGCCTGCAATCGCCGTCGTAGTAGATGCTGTCGCCGGCCCTGAGAGTATGCTGTTGGCCGTCGAGAGTGAGCAGCAAAGTGCCTTTCTCCACCGCGACGTATTCTCGCGAGCCATGGGCATGAGGGAGAAAAACGCCGGCATCCACGGACGGTCCAAGCGTAGTCCGCATCAATTCGAATTCAACCCCCGGCAGGACGGGGGACAGGATGCGCCGTTCCCAACCCTCTGCAGCTTTCGCGACCTTTTGCCGGTCGTGGCGCAGAAGGATCACGCGCGCCCGGGTCTCCTTTTCGAGCAGCCGGGAGAGGCTTGTGTTGAGACCAGTGGCGATGCGGTCCAGAACGATAACGGTGCCCGCCTTGGCGCCGCGCTCGATGGCGGAAATCATGCTGCTGCTTACGCGCGATCGCTGACTCAATTGCTGGAGCGAAAGTCCACGCCGTATCCGCTCATCCCTGACCCGGCGCCCAAGCTCGGTCAAACTCGCGCGGTCGCTCTCTTTCTGAGACACGGATCTTGTTCCGCGTGGGGTTGTGCTCTTTCGCTGTGGCCGCACACTCATCGAATTATCCGGTCAACAGACCAGGCCATAGGATGGCAATCAATATGAAACCCGTTGCGAAGATACGAACGGTGGGCGAGATGACGTTGATAGCCGGTATCGAGATGTACGCCGTCACAGCCTTTCTCTCTCGTCTGGCTCTGCAGATGCTGCAACAGCAGCGTGCCCAGGCCCTTCCGATGAGAGCTTTGCAGGGCTACGAGATCGTCAATGTAAAGAACATGCCCCCAGGCCATCGTGTTAAGAAATCGGTAACCAGCCGCGGCAACGACTTTGTTTCCTTCCCGGACATAGACGATTCGATAGCCCTCTTCCCTCTGCTTGCGCCAGCGCTCTACAACCTCGTCTTCTGACTGGAGATGGGGGCGGAGCTCGTGAAACGCCGGCCAGCACTCGCGGACGTCAGTTTCACTTTTTGCAGTGTGAACGGCACGGGCTTTTGTAACCGTGTTCATTCGTCTAACCCTCTCCTCCGGCAAGGCGACGCGCAAATTCGCACGGCTGCCCATTCTACTCTATAGTGGAATTAATGTACTATAGCGTCAAGCCTCGGGCAAGACACGGAAGGCACGATTACCCGGAAAGCACCGCTCCTATGAGCTACCCAAATCTCATAGCCACCGTTGGCAGGACGCCCCTTGTTGAACTCGGCCGCCTGGCCAAGAACCTACCTGGCCGCGTATTCGGAAAACTCGAAATGCGAAACCCCTGTGGAAGCGTGAAAGACCGCGTTGCCGTGGCGCTTGTTGACGACGCCGAGGCGCGAGGAGTATTGAAGCCGGGCATGACGATCGTCGAGGCGACGGGCGGGAATACGGGAGTTGGACTGGCCTTCGTTTCGGCCATTCGGGGCTACACGCTTATCCTGACGATGCCGGAAACGATGTCGGTGGAAAGGGTGGCACTGCTCAGACAGCTCGGCGCGAAAGTCGTCTTGACGCCCGGCATTCTTATGAACGACGCCGTAAAGCGGGCCGGGCAGATCGCCAAAGAGCTTCCCGGCGCCATCATTCTTGACCAGTTCAAGAATCCGGCGAACCCTGAGATCCACAGAAGGACCACGGCCATTGAGATCTGGGAAGACACCCAAGCCGCGGTCGATTGTTTCGTTTCCGCCGTCGGCACGGGCGGAACGATCACCGGCGTTGGTGAGGTTCTTAAGGAACGGAAGCCCGGTGTCCGCGTCATTGCCGTCGAGCCCGCCAACGCCGCCGTTCTTTCCGGCCGCCCGGCGGGCAATCACCAGATTCCCGGCATCGGTATCGGGTTCGTCGCGGACGTTATGAACCGCTCCATCCTCGACGAGGTGATCGCCGTGACGGATGAGGACGCGTTCTCCTGCGCACGCCGGCTCGCCCGCGAAGAAGGGATTATCGCCGGGGCTTCATCCGGCGCGGCGCTGCACGCGGCACTGGAAGTGGCCGCACGGAAGGAATCCGCCGGGAAAACCATCGTCGTGATCCTGGCCGACACCGGGGAGAGGTATGTGACCACAAAGTTGTTTTCCACTTGAGAATGGTACGGTAAATGGCACCACTCACCGCCTGGGTCGTTCCCTGCGGCGCGTGGTATTTGACAATCGTCGGTGTCCTGCCGTCCGCCCAAGGTTGAGGTATCGCCGCAACACTTCTGGTGCGCACACTAGCGGGTGCTTCTTATGCTCGGGTGCCCTGCTTTTTGGAGACCTTTAACCCTCGGGATCTGACATTTTCCGACAACCTCCGATTTCGTTAGGGCACGAACTAACTTGGGCCCGCCACGAACAAAGAGTTGTGGTTTCTGGAAAGAGACGGTTAAGATCGCCGTGACTGTGAACCCGGAACCGACGCTACTACGCGTTAACAAAGCAATGAGAGGCAATCTTGTCATTTTCCAATGTGTACGACGATATGGAGAGAGCAGAAGCCTACGCGACCCTCGCGTTCCCTGGCACCTACTATCTGGCCTACCGCGATTTACCCGCGCTCATCGCCAGGTACGTCACCGGCCGCGAGGCTCTCGATTTCGGCTGCGGCGCCGGTCGCTCCACCAGGTTCCTGAGGGACCTCGGCTTCAATGCATGCGGCATTGACATATCGCGCAACATGGTTCAACTGGCAAAGAGCATCGATCCGAGCGGAACCTATCAACTGGTCGACGACTGCGACTTCAGCGCCTTCGAGCCTGCCCGTTTCGACCTTGTTCTGTCCGCATTTGCCTTCGACAACATTCCCGGTTTTGCGAAGCGCGTTGAGTTGTTAAGCGGCCTGCGGCGCTTGCTGAAAAGCGAAGGACGCATCATCTTGCTCGGCTCCACGCCTGAAATCTACACGCACGAGTGGGCGTCGTTCAGCACGAAGGATTTCCCGGAAAACCGGTTTGCGAAGAGTGGGGACATGGTCCGGATCGTGATGAAGGACGTCGAGGACGCCCGTCCCGTTGTGGACCTTGTTTGGTTCCACCAAGACTACGTGAATCTGTTCGCCGCAGCCGAGCTCGACATCGTCGCTCAATTCACGCCGCTCGGGCGCGAAGATGAGCCTCACGTATGGCTGACCGAGACCTCGATCGCCCCCTGGGTCATTTATGTCCTGAGTCAAAGGTGACGGGCGGGCGCCCTAATGCTCGCAGATACCGCACCGGGAATTCACCTGCGCCACGAAATGAAAGCCCCGTTTCTTGTAAGACGCAATTGCCCGTCGATTTTCGCAATACACGCTCAGCCAAACCACGGTCAGGCAATCCCGCTCCAGGCTCACGGGCGCCTGGTGCATGAGCTCGTCGGTGACTCCACGCCCATGATAGGCCGGGCCAACGCAGAACTTCAGCAATTCCGCCGCCATCACTTCAATTTGCGGGTGCGGACTCGGGCGGAGCGCCGCCGCGTAACCGAATATCTGATCTGCCATCTCCGCGACAAACAATATGGCATTGGGATTCTCGATCAGGATGCGAAAGCACCCCGCTGTAGGTTCCGCGGCGATATAGTCTGCGAGATCTCCGGGATCGGCATCGGGAGGACCGACCGACGGAAAAATCGCCGCAGCAAAGGCCGAAAGCCGTTCCACATCATCACTCGTCTCACGCCGAACGCAAACGCCCGGATTGGCCATTCTCAAAATCTCCCGTGGGCGGAGA
>JASHTH010000752.1 GCA_030040655.1 Acidobacteriaceae bacterium
AAGGGGGCGCGCTCGGCGACTCTGAACGTAGAAACCTCGGTTGGAGTTGCAGCGTTGGAGGTGAAGGCCATGAGTAAGTAGGCAGCAAGGAGGAAGGAAATGCGGGCGATCTCTGCAAGGGAAAGGCGTGAATCAAGACATGCTCCCCGGTGAGACGTCCGGATGGCCGGATGGCCCAACTCACCCAGAACTCCGTCAACGAGTGATTTACCCTGTTGGCACCAGTTGACCTTCCATCGTGAGGAAATCCGTTACTTCTGGCCTGCCTCGTCCAAGTACTCCACTGTGATTGCGGAGAATCCGGTTGGCCTCATCAGGTCCACAACGACTCTCCTGATTTCGCTGACTGAAAAGCTCGCTTCGTATCCCTGCGACGAGCCGGGATGCAACTCTGGCAACTCCGTTTTAGCGCCCTCCATTGGCAGATCGTCGTAGCCGTAAGCCAGCCATCGCAGCGAGTAGCCACGAAGCACGTATCCAGGAAGTTGCTCCCGCGTCCGTATTTCGAACTCGTAGCGTCCCTCGCCTGATTTGCGCAGCACTGCACTATCAATCGGACTGGCCTGCAGGCGGAGAGCTTCGAATGACGGCTTCCGAGCGCCGTAAAGGTCAACCACCCCGTGCACTCTCTGCCGCAGCGCACCAGCTCCCTTGTCACCCACAAGCGTGCGGTAATCGTTGTAGTCGAAGTAAATGGCGCCCGCGACCTCCGGGAACTTTCGGAACGCCCCGGTGTGGGTGTTCATGATCGCGACGCGGTTTTCGTCTCCAGGCATGATCTTGGGCTGGCACTCGCACCAGCCGTACTCGGATATAACAATTGGCTTGCCCGGAAAGGCCTTACGAATACGATCGAGATACGCTTCCACGTCGCTGGGACCACCCGGCGCCCAACTCCCGTAGTACTCGTTGGCCGAGATGAAATCGAACTCCCCTGCCATGTCGGCCGCTGGATCGGTTCCCAGCGTATTTGATGCGTAAGTTTGTAGACGCGAAGGATCGAGGCGACGTGCTTCAGCGCCCACTGCACGAGCAAATTGCCGGCTCCTGAGGTTTTTTCCATCCACTTCGTTGCACAATCCCCACGCCACAATGCAGGCATGATTGCGGTCGCGATGGACCATCTCGCGTAGTTGCTCCAGCCCGTTCTGTTCGAGTGCGTGCTGGATTTCATCCGAGGTCTGCAAGAATGTATCCGGTCCCCAGGCAGGCACTTCCTCCTGCATCAGGATTCCGTGCCGGTCGCAAAAGTCGAGAACGCGCTTGTCCTGCGGCCAGTGCACGCGGGTGAAGACGCAGTTCAGCTCCTTCATGTCGCTGTGATTACTCTCAATCCACGCCGCCGTTTCAGCAAAGCCCAGATCGGGGTGGCTGCCAGCCATCCGTTCCACTCCCATTAGCGAAACCTTCTCTCCATTTAGATAGAAAGCAGCACCGCGCGTCTCGAATCTGCGAATACCGAACGTCTCGATGTGTTCGTGAAACCCTGACGAACTGTTCAATTCGAGCGATGCTTCGTAAAGATCCGGAGTATCGAAATGCCACAGCACTGCATTTCGCAGCATCGCGGGACCGAGAGCCACAACCTGACTGTCATTCGGTTCGAGAGCCGTCTCGACGGGACCAATACGCATCGTTTCCCCCGCGCTGCCACCTCGCCGGATCGTGGCCTGAATACTCGCCTTTTGTGTCTGCGGGGCAGCATTGCGAACGATTGCCCGGATGCGGATCGTCGCTGATCCACCAGCCAGATCCGGTTGAGCGTCGATCTCCACACGCTCGATAAAGGTCCGCGCAGTCACCAACAGGTTTACCGGACGAATGATGCCGCCATCATCGGTCCAGTCGTAGCTCATGTTGCGCGGAAGCATACGGTCGCCCGGCCGATTCTCTACCCGCACCATTAGCGTGTTTTCCAGCCCGCACTTGAGCTTGGCTGAAAGATCGAGCGTAAACGCGGTGTATCCCTTGCCCACATGCTCGCCTACCGCGGTCCCGTTCAAAAACACGTGAGCCGTGTGATTCACGGCCTCGAACTCGATGCGCACATGGCGTGATGCCCAGTTCGCCGGCGCTTCAAAGCGAAGCCGGTACCACCCCACGCCGGTATACTCCGGCGACCTGCCGAGAGATTGCCACGTATGGGGCACTGGAACCGCGGACCATACTGGTGCTTGGTCCAGCGCCTCAGAAGGCTGTGCTGCACCACTGGGATCGGGCCGGAATTCCCAACCGCCCCAGAGTGGGATGACGTGTGGGGCGCGGCGGTCGTCGGCCGGCGCGAAGGCCTCCGTTGCATCGCCTTCCGCGGCCAGAACGAGGCCGCCCACCGAAAGTGCCTGAATGAACCTACGCCGGGTCTGCACATTCACCTCGCGAAGCATAATCCTTGTGTGCATCCACGATAATCTCCGCAACTCGCGTCCCATAACACGGCTCTCTGAAGCTCACGTCGAACTGCGCATCATCATTCGTTTATTAGGTACGAAGATTTGAGGAAAGTCCGGTGTCCGGGTTCGATTTATGACAATCGCCAAATCACTCATCGACACGGTCTGGACGAATCACCGGTAACAAAAACCTCGCGATGGCGAGCCAAGAATAGTTCGCGCCGTTGGGGCTAGCAAAAGACGAACGGGACGTTGGACGTCGAAGGTATCGCTATATTTCCCTACCAGATTGGCGATCCCAAAGTCACCATGCGCCTCCATGCACTGCTGGTGTCTCAAAAAAGGGTATCTCTCAGAAGTGCGATTGGCGTAGATTTTAAGGCTCAAAATCTGTGTGGCAAGAAACAGCCGTTTGATGCTACATTGCTGCCTTGGAGAATCAGAGCATGAAAACGGCACTTTATGCGAGGGTATCGACGAACGATAAGGGGCAGGACACGGAAAACCAGTTGCGCCAGCTGAGGGAGTTCGCCGCGACTCAAGGGTGGAAGATCGCCGCAGAGTATGTGGACAGGGCCTCGGGAAGGCGCGGTGATCGCGAACAGTTCCAGAGGATGTTCGCCGCCGCGTCTCGCCGCGAGTTCGACATTCTCCTGTTTTGGAGCCTGGACCGTCTCAGCCGCGAAGGAGTGTTTGAAACGCTCAACCACCTTCAGCGCCTCACGTCATACGGTGTCAACTATCGCTCCTTCACCGAACAGTACCTGGACAGCACCGGGATCTTCAAAGAAGCAGTCATCGGCATCCTGGCCGCGGTCGCGAAACAGGAGCGAGTCCGCCTGAGTGAGCGCACGTTGGCGGGTTTACAACGTGCAAGAGCACAAGGTCGCGTGGGCGGCCGGCCAGCAAAGATCGACGATCCGAAGATCGTCAAGGCTCTTAGTCGCTTACGCGACCAG
>JASHTH010000753.1 GCA_030040655.1 Acidobacteriaceae bacterium
AAGATGGACGCTATTCGTCGAATCGATATCATCTTCAGTTCCAAATGTTTCTTCGAAGCTCAAGGGCGGCTTCGGCATGTTTCCGAAATCGCTTGCATAAATCCCGAAGACGGCTGCGAAACGTTCCGCAGAGGCTAAAGCCCCAAGCATTATGCGCTTTTTGCGGCGGTCAGGGCTAAAGCCGTGACCTACCAGTCGTACCTTTTCACAAAACCGTTGATGCGACCAGTTCCAGGATGGGCTGAAGAACCCGCTCCGATTCTACTCAACCTGGACCGTGGTTTTGAGCGCAATGTTGGCCGAAGAGTCGCCGATCATCAGGCTGACCGGCTCTCGCTCGACCTGAAACGCGTGCGTATGCTCGTCCCAATCGGCAAGCCGCGAAGCAGGAAGCTCGATCGAAACGGTCTTTGTCTGGCCGGCGTCAATAGAGACGCGCTGAAAGCCTTCGAGCTCCTCGCCGGGACGCAAGACCGCCGAGTGCAAATGTTTTACATAGACCTGAACCACCTCGTCGCCGGCGCGGCTGCCAGTGTTGGTGACATCGACGCTGACCGTCACTGAGCCGTCTTTGGCCAGACGCTGCGAACTGGTGCGGAGATTGGTGAACTTGAACGTCGCGTAACTGAGCCCGAAGCCGAAAGGATAGAGCGGCTCGCCTTTGAAGTACATATAGGTGTAGCCGTCGCGGATGTTGTAGTCCAAACGCGACGGCAGCTGATCGGCGGACTTGGGCCAGGTGCGAACCAGGTGACCGCCGGGATCGTAGTCGCCGAACAGAACCTTGGCCAGAGCGGTGCCTTCGTCCTGCGAAGAATGGGCCATGGCGAGAATGGCCGGGACATTGGCTTCGCTCCAGTTGATGGTGAACGGGAAGCTGGTGATGAGCAGGACCACAGTCTTCGGGTTCTTGATGAAAACCTGCTTGACGATCTGCTCCTGATAAAGGTCCATGGTTTCGCGGTCGCGGCCTTCGCGTCCGTCGCTGGGCACCGTGCAGGGCAGAGTGATGCCGCCGCCTTCGGTCGGTGTGTTGTACCATGCGCGCCCCTCGTCGCCACAGGTGGGATCGTTGCCGACCACGACTACGGCAACATCGGATTCGCTCGCCGCCTGCAGCGCCGCGTCTTCGCCCTCTGGCGTGTCGTAGGCGGCGAAATTCACCTTCACATTCTCGCCAGCCTCTTTCTGAATGCCCTGAAGCGGCGTGACGGTGTAGGGCGGCGTGCCGCCGTACCAGTCCCAGTGCACCACGTTGGCGAGTGGACCAATTACGGCGATGGATTTGATCTTGCTTTTGTCGAGCGGGAGAAAGCTGTCCTTGTTCTTGAGCAGCACCACCGACTCGAGCGCCATTTTTTCCGACACTGACCGGACGCGATCGGTGTCCCACGGCTCGGGTGAGTCCTTGATGCTCGTGTAGGGAACCATCTCCGGCCGATCGAGCAGGCCGAGCTTGATTTCCACGCGGAATTTGCGCCGCAGCGCCTCATCGAGGTCGGCCTCGGTGAGCGACCCGTCTTTCAGCGCCGCTTTGGCCTCGTCCCGGTAGCGGTCGAGAAACTGATTGATGCCAGCCTTGATGCAGGCCACGACCGCGGCTTCCTGATTGGGGAAGAGATGGCGCGGATTGACCAGGAGCGTGACGGCTCCGCCGTCGCTCGACAATACGTCGACGCCCCACTTATCGGTCACGATGCCGCGCAAGATCGGATTGACCGCCATCGTGGTGCCGTTCCACGCGTTGTACGCGGCCATCACGGCTTTGGCTCCTCCGTCGACGAAGCCCATGCGGAAAGGAACCGAATAGTACTCCCAAAAAAGCCGCTCGTCGAAGTCGGAGGACGAGCTGTTGCGATTGTTCTCGTTTTCGTTGGCCAGGAAATGCTTGAGCAGCGCCGCAGCCTGCCAGTACTTCGGGTTGTCGCCCTGCAGGCCATGCACGAAGGCGGCTGCCATCGTCCCGTTTAGGAATGGATCTTCGCCGTACACTTCTTCGCTGCGGCCCCAGCGAGGATCGCGGTCGAGGTCCGCCTGCGGTCCCCAGAGCATCAGAATCTGGCGGTTGTACTTCGCGGTCTGCGTAATGAAGCGGGCTTCATAGCCCTCGACTCCGGCAGCCTGGCGCACCAGCTCCGGATCCCAGGTAGCGCCCATTCCCGGAGGCTGCGGAAACTGAGTTGTCGTGACCGGCTCACGCCCAAAACGGGCCTGGCGCTGCACTACTCCGTGAATGCCTTCGGAGCTGCCAATGTTCGGGACACCAAGGCGTGGAACGCCGGTAATGGTGCCGAGGCAATCGATCTTCTCGTCCACTGTCATCAGCGAGAGAAGGTTGTCGATGCGCTGTTCCGCCGGCAGATTGGGATCGTCGAACGGATAATGTTGCAGATGCCACTGATCCACCTGCTGCGGCGGCTGCATGCGGGTTTGCTGGGCGATCGCTGGAGCGCCCGCAAACATAACTGCGGAGAGCGCGACGGCAAAATGCGTTTTCATCGCAAAGCCAGCTTTCTTTTGTCTCGGGCAGATGCCGGATTCCGACCACCGCGCCATTCTAGTCCAGCCGCGCCAGCCATCCCTCGCAAATGCGTTCGCCTGAAGCATGCTCCGATAGGATGGACTACGGCGGGTCGAGCCGGCCGCGATGGGGACAAGGAGTCATGGCCGCATGAGCGATGCTTGGACCAGACGGCGGTTCCTAAGCGGAGCCGCATGCTCTTCTGCGATGGCGGCGCTGGCCTGCGCCGAAGGCATCTATCCTTTGGAGGCCGCTGGACCCCTGCGGGGCAGATTCCTGACCCACGTTTCTGTTGTGCGCGTGAATCAGATCGAAGTCACCCCCACGAGCTCGATGGGCCAGGACGAGTCGGCGCAGAATGGACCCAACCGCATCCGTTCCCGCAGAGATGCCTTTGCGCGAGGCTGCCCTCAAGACAGAATGACATGGGCCGTCAGTTGGCTGGCTCTGCACGACACCCGCGATGAGTTCCGCGAAGCGCGGAGGCTCTTGGCCTCGTTCCACGACCGCTATGGCGACGAGATCACCTTCATTCCCGGCGGCTACTTTGCGCCGATGTATGACACGCGCGAGAACATTCGGCAAGCGATTCACAAGGCTCTTGGGCGGATCGGCGCGATGGTCGGCGACAACTATCGCCCGCAATGTATCGTCGCGGGCTTCATGGATGCGGAGAATCAGAGGCTGCTCGCTTCGGGCGAGGGCATCCATGTCTGCCAGGGGCAGATATGGAGCCAGCACGGCATCGACTACGGCGATGGCGACGGCGGCATCTGCTATCCCTATTACCCCAGCCGGGAGCACTATTTGAAGCCGGCCCAGGGACCGGCGGATTTTATCGATTGCGTTTGCCTGGACGGCTGGACCTGCGACTTTCTCGCCAGCCGGCGCGACGGATTCTCGGGCGGTTTCAATAGCCGGCTGGGCGTGGGACCGATTGAAACCGTGGGCAACCTGGGAAGCGTCGCCGGCCACAAGGAAATGATGGACACGACCGCAATGCATTTCGACCGCGGCTACGCGCTGAACAGCTTTGCGTGGGTGACTGCAATCTGGGAGGTTTCGATTGGCCACGACGAAGACCTGACTTACTGGCTCCAGGCCGTGCGCGACCGGTGGCCCGATACCAAGGTGCTGACCGAGGGCGCATTCGGCTTGGAGTGGCGCGCGCACAACTCCTCGAATGCGGCCATCAATTACCGCTTTGACGCCCGAGGAACCGGCGCGCCGGGCTCGGAGAAAAACCTGGAGATCGAGTGGTTCATGAACCGTGAGTTTCGCCTGGCATTGCTACGCGATTGGGTGAAGAACAGCCCGTGGATGGCGATCGACTTCACGCGGTACGACCTGAAAGCCGAGGAGCCGCAAGGGCTGCAACGGGATTGGAGCCTGATGAATGTCCTGAATCAGAAAGGCACGCGGCCTCAAGACAGACCGGTTCGTCTTGGCCAGCTCAGCGCGGAGAATCAGCGGATCATCTATGCGCGATATCCGGAACTCCGAAGCCGAACTTGAGTCGGGAAGCAGACCGGGAGCCGGCCGTCTTGCAACTGGATTCAATGAAAGTTCCGGCTCATTGCGGCAATATGAATCAGTCTTTGGAGTGACGCGGGCTGCCACGGCAAGGGATTGCCAGGGGATTCAGTGCTTGCCGGCAGCGAGTTTCGCGTACTCTGCCTTGGCCTGCTTGAGGATCGCGATATCGGGGTCCGCATCTTTCCAGAGAGCGAAGAAATCCTTGTAAGCGGCGATCGCTCTGGTGCGGGCCGCATCGGCTTCGGCGCCCTGCGCCGATCTCGACGCCAATGCGTTCGCGCGAGCCAAGCCCAGGTGTGCCAGGGCGCCCGTCCAGCAGTTCCAGACGATGCCATTGTGGTCGAGGATCTTCTGAAACTCTGCGGCAGCTTCGCTGTCTTGGGCGGCAGAGAGGTATGCTTCCCCACGCACATACGTTGAGTAAAGGCAGGAAATGTTGTTGATATACGGGATGCTGCCGTACTCGATGGGCGAAGCAGTCTGCACTGCATTCAGGGAGGGTGCGGGCTTCTGCCGGTCCAGCGCCAGTTGTGTCCGGATCGCCGGCAACCAGAGCGACTGCATCTGCGTGTCGAGCGGAAAACGCTGGTTCAGGTCCTGGGCCAGGAATTCGGCTCGCGCTTTTTCTCCCGCCATGGCAAACGCCAGCGCCGATTGGGCGGCAACTCCTGGACTTGCAGGAGCCAGCCGCAATGCCTCTGCGGCTGTTTGCCGGGCCTCTGGGGCATTGCCGAAAGCCGCCTGCTGCAAGGCGAAATTGGCCTGATAAACCGCTGCGCTCTCTTGGTTGTCGGTCCGGATCGCCGAGTCGACGGCTTGCTTGGCCAGTTCCCGTGCTCTTTTCACATGGCCGCCATACGCCTCGGTGTCCGAGGCGAGCGCGAGTCCATAGTTCTCGTACAGGGGCCGGCTCGCAAACCACTGTTGCTGTTCGGCAATTCCGTTGGAATCGGCCCTAAGAAAGGCAAGACCGTAAAGATCGACCCGCAACAGGTAATCGTCCAAGTTTCGAGTGTGCGCTTGACGGAAAACCTGTTGCGCCTGATCGAAGCGCTGCAAGGCCAGTTCGGCGATGGCGAGATTGGTGTAGGCGAACGCATCGTCGGGGTCAAGCTGGAGCAAGGTGCGGGCTGCTTCCGCGGATTTCCCGTACTGACCGAGTTGTGCATACAGCACGGCTAGTTGGTTGTATGCGAGCGTGCCACGGGGATAGATCCTGGCCACTTCTTCAAACGATTGCGCCGCTTTGTCCTGTTGTCCGGATGCATACCCATAATAGGAGGCAGCGATGACCAGCTTTTCCCATTCGCTGACGCGGCCTCGCAACTGAAACGCTTTGGTGAAGTATTCGCTGGCGCGACTGGTTTGATTCAGGGTGTAGTAGGTCCCGCCGATGAGTGAGTATGCCATGGCAAAGTTCGGATCGAGTTCTGTCGCGTGCTGGGCGTAGGGCAGGGCTGCCGCGGGATCGTTCCCAGCCATGGCCTTCCCGGCGAGGCTGTACGCCTTCAACGCATCGAGGGAAGGCGTGGTCGCCTGAATGAGCGGTATATCGTATTTCTCGACCGTAGCCAGCGACTCGCCGAGTTCGGCGCGCAGCCTCGAAGCTGCCCCGCTGAGAGCATCGAGCACCTTTTCTTTCGCTGGCGCCGTAGCCTGCTCTTGCGCCAGCGTGTCCCCGCTCTGGCAGTTCACCGCCTCCACTGTCACGACGTACTGGCTGCCTAGGCTGGAAATCGATCCGGCAATAAAGGCCTTGCTGTCGGCGCGTTGGCATACCTCGCGGGCCACTTCGGGCGTGAGCTTTGTGCCGGCCGGACGGGACATCAGCCTCAAGGTTCCCGCGACCTTGTAATCAGAAAGTACATTCAGGAAAGGAGACTGGTTGAGAGATACGCTGAGCCCGGTCTTCAACGTATCGTCGAAGACCGGGTCGCCCGTGCGGTTGGTAAAGTCGGCCAGCACCACGGTGTCCTTCTCGGTCAGCCGGCGTGCAGATCGAGCATGGGCGAAATAGCCCATGACGGCAAGGGTGACAATGACCAGGAATAGGGCGCCCGTGCCGATCATGGCCCAGGATCTGCGCAAGATCGGCAGCCTAAGCTGTTCCTTCTCTTCAACAACGACTCGAGTCCGGATCGTGTGCTGTTGAAGAAGCACCGGGTTGGGGGCATCGCGCGCAGCCGCGGCCGCATCCGGAATCGTGCTCAGGCTCTCAGCGGCAACCACCCTGACTGGCGAGACAAACTGATATCCCCGCCCCGGAAGGGTGAGGATATAGCTGTTCTCGCCCGGCTTCTCCCCGAGCGCCCGGCGCAGTACAGAGATGCTTTGCGTCAGGCTGTTTTCGTCCACAAAGGTGTCTGGCCAGATATTCTTCAGCAATTCGTCGCGGGTCACAATCCTTCCGGGATTCTGGACCAGGTAGAGCAGCACATCGAAGGCCCGGCGGTTAAGGCCGAGAACTTCGTCCCCCTGCTGCAGCACACGAGCCTGAGCATCGATCTGAAACTCGCCGAACTGAAATATCCCCTCTGCTTTCATCGACTTAAAGGCGATTCACAACCTGTCAGTGCCTGTCAGAAGGCGTCACTGGCCTTTCCAGCAAAGACACGGCTACATTCGCGGCGTGAACGACAAAGGTCGCGTGTACAGACTCTACCAGTGGCTATGGCAGCGGGCAAGGTTGCCCCGACCCGACCCGGCCCTGGGCGGTCTGAGCCGCACAGTTCGAACCGAGGTGACGATCGAGCGCCTGGAGAAGACCTTGCTGGTCGGCGGTGCGCCGGTGGATCTGGACCACTGCCCGTTCTGCGGGCAGAAGCTCCTGCCGCCGCAGGCAGAACAGGTCGGACTTCTTCTTCAGGCAGATTCGGCCGCTCACCCATGTTTACCGGCCGATCCTAACCCTCCATGAGTTTGTGATCCAAGAGCGGCGAGACCGTCGCTCTTGGGAAGGATGGCCATTCGCAGTCCCGGATCGCAGCACTCAGCCAACGCGGCTATTAGCTCGACGGGGATAACCAGACAAACACCCTCCCTCGGGGACGGGACAACCTAAATTGGAGAAATCTCAAATGAAAATGCACAGCACGAAGACGCTCCCCAGGGAGCCCAAAATCCATACCAATCGAATTCCGCGTTCAGCGGGGGCGATCCTGCTCTTTGCGTCCCTGTTCGTTCTCGCTACGCTTTCCAGCCAGGCGGCAGCCGCCCCGGCCGGCGAATCCACCGCCAACGAGCCTTTGGTTACTCTCACCGATCTCACGCCGGGCGTGATTCTCGACGGCCGGGCCATGCTGCTGAGCCACTACAACCCCTCCAACATGCTGCGCCTGGCGATCGTGCTCAAGCCGGCGCATCCTGCAGAGGCGCGCCAGTATCTCGAAGACCTCCAGGACAAGAATTCGCCGAATTTCCATCAATTCCTCGAGCCCGAGCAGTGGGCAGACCGCTTTGGACCCACCCGCGAGGCCGAGCAGGCGGTAGTGGATTGGGCACAGAAGAACGGCTTCACGGTAACGTACCGCTACAACCATCGCCTGGCCGTCGATCTCGAAGCCCCGGCCGGCGTGATCGAGAAGGCGCTGCACATCGCCATCAACCGCTACCAGCTTCCTGAATTGAACGGCCACGAGGCGCGCACCGCGTTTTCAAACGATCGCGACCCGCAGCTGCCGGCCAGCGTGGCCGGAATGGTGGATGCGGTGCTGGGGCTCGACTCGGTGGCCGTCCTGCGGCCTGCAGGCGGTTCCGGCCGTGTGGCGCCGCAGCCCGACTACATCCCCGGACCGGCGATTCAGCACGCGGGCTCGGCACAGCAAGATGCCGATCCCGATGCCGTTCGCGCGCTCGCCGAAGGCTACGCACCCGCGCCTGCAGGCACGTCTCCGCCGAACGGCGACTACTGGCCCTCGGATTATTTCTCGCCTTATGGGTACGACTACGGGGCGCTCATGAACCAGGGCCACTGCTGCAATCCGAATCACACAAGCGGCCACTCCCCGCGTGAGTCCTCCATCGCGATTGCGGGTTTCGGCGACTTCAGCTTCAGCGATCTTGCCGGGTTCCATGCCGGGTTTCCTTACCTCGCGTACAACGTAGATAAATACCCCGTCGACGGCGGCTACACCTGCAACAACACGAATGGCTACGACGACAGCTGCACTGAGGTGACCATGGATACCGAGTGGTCGCTGGCCATGGCCAACAGCGAGGGGACGGTCGCGAGTACGGCCCGCGTGGTGGTTTATACGGCCCCGAACTTCGGAATCCAGTCGATAGCCGACGTCTACTACCACATGACCGAGGATGCCCATGCCCGGACGACCAGCGTCAGCTTTGCCTTCGTGGAAAGCGACGGTTCCGAATTTACCAACACGGAGATGCAGGCGCTGGATAGCGACACCTTCAGCCCCATGGCGGGTATGGGGTGGACGCTGCTCGGCGCCGCGGGAGATCACGGCGCCACCGGTGGCTGCGATGACGGACTGCGCGTGATGTTTCCGGCGTCCGATCCCAATTTCGTCGCCGTGGGCGGGACCCTGTATGCCATGTACACGCTTAATCCCGAAGTGGCGTGGACAGGAAACCAATCGGTAAGCAACGACGTCAAGAACTGCGGCCACAACGACGGCGGCGGCACGGGTGGTTTCAGCGAGTACTTCGGCGTTCCCAGTTACCAGTCGGGTATGGGCTTTTCCATGCGCTCCGTGCCCGATATGTCGCTTGACTCCGCCAGCGCTCATGCCGTCTATGTCGACAAGGGCTGGGCCAACCTTGCAGGCACCAGCGTCGCATCGCCGATGCTGGCCGGATTTTTCGCCCAGGCCAATGCGTATCTGCTGAGCATCGGCGACAAATGCGGCTCAAAAGGGAAATCAGCCTGCGCACCCATTGGCAACGCGAATTACCCCATTTACGCCGAAGGCAAGAGCGAACTGGCCAACGCCGGCAATCAGGCGGGTCACGTTCCCTTCTACGACATCACGCAAGGGTGCAACTCCAACGGCTTGACCATCGAGTACGGCCTCAACGCCTACTGCGCCAAGCCGGGTTACGACCAGGCTACCGGCTGGGGCTCTGCCAACATGCTGCAATTGGCATGGGCGATCAACTGGGAATTCGCGGCTGCCACCGGCATTCCTTACGCGACTTTCTCCGGTCCGGCGACCCACCAGTGGTACAACACCAATCAGACTGTCACCTGGAAGATTCATGACTTTTCGGGCGGAAGCGGCATCCCGGGCACCGGAATCGCCGGCCAAGCGCAGGCCTGGGACTCGATCGCTTCCGATCCCCACAGCGAGTTGCGCGGTCAGATCTACGGCCTAGGAGGCAACTTCTTCTATAGCGGCCCGCAATTCGTGAACGGCTCAACGGGCTGCCTGGCGTTCACCCCAAATGGTTGCTCGGCGCTTTCCGGTTCGAACGCCCAAATCCAGGGTTGCCACACCGTGCACGTGCGCGGTTGGAACAACCAGGGCTGGGACACCGGCGACTCCAAATACGGCCCGCTCTGCTACGACACCATCCCACCGGTCAGCGGAATGAGCCTGTCGGCCAGCTCCCTCACTTCAGTCACAATCACGCTCGCCGCACAAGATCCGGGCTTTAGCGATCACACCGGTTCGGGTGTCGCCAAGATCTACTACTCGGTCGACAAGCCGTCTTGCAGCGCGACCGGCATCTCCAACTGCACGGTCTATAAAAAGCCTTTCACCCTCTCCTCCGCGGGCACGCACACGCTTCTTTTCTTCGCCGTGGATAACGCAGGCAATTTCGAAACGCCTCACACCAAGACGATTGTCGTAAACTAACTTAAATTACACGCTCGGTCCGGGACTCCGGCACGAGAAGGGCGGCGAAACCTACCCCCGTTTCGCCGCCTCTATATTCATGGGAACGACGTGGTGCGCAGCTCGATTTGTGGTTCCGATCCGGCGCACTCCATTCAAGCGGTTCCTCTGTTGCTATGCCTCGGTGTCACACAAGCTGAGTGGCTCATTCTTCAAGAAAGAGCCGCCCTGAACGAGGCTCGAAACCGGGTACATGAACCGTGGGACCGCTCTGAGATCCGCAGTATCGTATAAGCCCTGCTATCTCTGGACCACCTTGAGCGTAAGTCTTCGGCCAAATCCGGCCCCTTCCGGGCCCATGGAGTCCAAACGGAGTTCACCTTCTCTGAAAATACGTATTCCTTTGATCCTGATGGAGCGGGAGACCGGGATCGAACCGGCGACATTCAGCTTGGGAAGCTGACGTTCTGCCACTGAACTACTCCCGCCCTTTAAAATCAATAAGTTAAGTGGCCACGAATTGAGCCCTTACGTTCCTGATTTAGAGCAGTTTAAGAAATAGTGTGTCCGCTTCGACGTTGCTAAAGGTCGCCGCTCCCGGTTGCTCGCGTCGACTCGGCGATTTTCCTCCGGCCACAGGATTCCTTAAATTGCCATACGGGCCGAATATCGAACACGCAGCCATTATATCCTCGACCCGACCCGTACAGGCAACCACTCCATCCATCGATTGCCGTGAGAATTCCTCTGCTGCGGGTAGGAGACTACGATCGCCACGAGACCCTCGGCACACTCTGCCGCCGGGAGCGTGGGTGCGGGCTCGGGGAAAATAACGCCCTGCCTTGAGCTCCACACTACAGAGGACGATGGCTATGGCGCAGCGCTTGTACTCTTGATTGCGGCGCGCCGAATTCTCGGGCCGAGCAGGAAGCGAAGCGCGAATCTAGTTGAGCGGCAGGACCGGTTTCTCGGCGATGCTGGCCACCGATTCCTCTGCCGAGAGCGTTCTTGCAGAGACCGGAACATCCTCCATGCGCCGACTGCACTGCCTATCCAAGTCCGCCACGCACAATGCCATTTTCCCGGCACGGTTCCAGGTCTTGGGTCTGAAGTAGAATCCGCACCGTCTCGGGAGCCACATGTCCAC
>JASHTH010000754.1 GCA_030040655.1 Acidobacteriaceae bacterium
TGAGCAGCGGCCAGTGGTTTTTGAGAAAAAGCTGGAGAAACTCCTGCTGATGGCCCCATTGCACCTTGTAGTAGTACTCGATGGCGTAGGGTTGGCCGGCGCCGCCCTGCGGTGGCGCGCCCTGGGCCAAAGCGGAAGAGACGAACGAAGCGAGAAGCGGCGCGGCGACGATCGCCAGGAGCAGTCTGCGCATGAAAAACCTCCACGGTGGAATGGGTTGATTCTAGAGCGGTTCCACAGTCACTATATCCGGTTTCGGACGCCGTTCAAGGTGGCTCTTTCTTGAGGAAAGAGCCACTTGGCCCCTGTTGCTTCGGCGTATAGCTGCTGTGGAACCGCTTACCGTGGAGGCTTGTTGGTTGTTCATCGAAGGAGGAGGTTTGAAAATGCCCAGCGAGCGGGAAAACAAAGGTGGACAGAAATGAATGGCGCTCGCTGGAAGAACGACAGCGATCGCTGTTACCGATCGCCGATGCATGTTTCAGGAACATCTGCGTTGGATCGTCTTTTCGAACCTCAGGGGTTAAAACCCTCGGTTTTTGGTTCCCTTTCGGCACGACTGAAGTCGTGCCCTGTTACAAGGCGCTTTTCGAATAGGCTCTAGCATCGCGCGAAGGTCTCCAGAGCCATGCGGCTGGGAATGGTTAGTGTGGTGCCGTGGCAGGAAACGAGACGGCGATTTCTAAAGGTGCTCAAAGTGCGAGTTACGGTTTCGCGCGATGTGCCGATGAATTCGCCGATCTCTTCGTGCGTGAGCGGGAAGTGGAAGCGGGTGCCGGCGTCGGTGGTCTGGCCATTCTCGCTCCAATCGAGCAACAGGCGGGCCAGCTTTTCGGGCGCCGAAGAAGCCAGGCCGACGGTGCGCAACTGCTCGCACACCAGGTTCAGGTGACGGCTCAGCTCGACGGTGAGAAGTTGATAGACTTCGGTGTGGCGGCGCAGGAAGCCGAGAAAGTCGGCGCGCTCGATGACCGCGATCTTGGCCGGATGCAGGGTCTCGGCGGTATATTCGGCCGGGCCCCCGGAGACAACCGAGGCCAGGCCGAGGATCTCGCCGGCCTTGGCGATGCGAAGGATCAGGCGCTTGCCCTCCATGGAATTCATCGAGAGCTTCACTTCGCCCGAGACCACGACGTAGATGCCCTCCGGCGTCTGCTTCTCGGAAAAAAGGATGATTCCGGCTGGGTAGGCGGTGGGAAACTCCATGGATTCGAGGTCCTGAAGCGCGGCCGGAGATAGCTTGCTGAAAAATTCGCCCGGCCGGCGTGCGTGACCTCTATTTTCGCTAACTGACTCTCTGATGGTCTGCATTTCAAGACTCCTGATCGACGGTTTGTAGGTTTCCGCGCTTCACTTCTTCTGCCAAGAAGCGAGTCCAGGGGTTGCCACTGACTAACTCGGCGCCCGACTGGGCGTAGATATCTCTCAGTGCCTGAGTACCACTGGCATCCGAGTAAGTGATGTCGCGCAGATCGAGGGATAGCTTCTGTGTAGCGAGCAAGGGAGCTTGCTCTTTCCATGTGCGGCTTAGTTCCGCCACCCAGGGACCGGCGACTCGGCCTTCCAACTTCATCACCGCCCCTTGCTCGCCGTGATTGATCGTGATCCTTAACGTATGCTCGCCCTTCCTTCCGGCTTGCCCACTATAGGGCAGTTCGCGTGCCAAACCATTCGCCGCAGAAGAAGCCCAGCGGCGAGCTTTGAAAACAAAGAAATTAGCGGCGAGATCGAGGAGAAGAGATGAAGGTGACGAAGCGAACGTGACGAAGTGACGATGACGAGATTTCGTCACCGAGACTACATGTAGTCACTTCGCTCGATGCGGAGCTTCTTCAGCTTGGAGTTCAATGTGGTGCGCTTGAGGCCGAGGCGAGCTGCCGCTCCGTCGTCGCCGCCGATCTGGCCTTTGGCTTCGCGCAGCACGCGCAGGATGTGCTCGCGCTCGGCCTCGTGCAGGGTAGGACTGGCCGACAGCGAACCATTTTCATCTTCTTCCTCGGTCATCTCCAGTTCGGCCATCGGCACATAGAGCGCGGTTCCGCGTGTGAGAATGACGGCGCGCTCGAGGAAGTTCTCAAGTTCGCGGATATTGCCCGGCCAGCGCCAACGCGTAAGCGCCTCCATCGCCTCGTCGGGTATGGTCTCGATGACCTTGCCCATGCGACGGCTGTGCGCGGCGACAAAATGGCGCACGAGGATGGGAATATCGCCGGCGCGCTCGCACAAAGGCGGAGCAAAGATGGGAAAGACCTTGAGCCGATAGAAGAGATCGCTGCGGAATTGCTTTTCGGCGACCATCTTGTCCAGGTCGCGATTGGTCGCGGCGATCAGCCGGACGTTGACGTGAATCGGGCGGTTGCCGCCCACGCGCTCGATTTCGCGCTCCTGCAGGGCGCGCAGCAGCTTGGGCTGCAGATCGAGGGGGAGCTCGCCGATCTCGTCGAGGAAGAGCGTGCCTTCGTGAGCCAGCTCCAGGCGGCCGATTTTGCGCGCGATGGCGCCGGTAAAAGCGCCCTTCTCGTGGCCGAAGAGCTCACTTTCAATGAGGCCGGCGGGAATGGCCGCGCAGTTGAGCTTGATGAAGGTCCGCTCGTGGCGCGCGCTCAGGCGGTGAATGGCGCGGGCGAGCAGTTCCTTGCCGGTGCCGGTTTCGCCCTGGATGAGAACGGTGGCGTCGGTAGGAGCGACTTGTTCGATCTGCCGCAGCACCTGGCGCAGGCCGGTGCTTTCGCCCACGATTTCGTCGAAGCGCTTCTCGAGATTGATCTCCTCTTCGAGGTATTGCTTTTCCTGGACCAGGCGTTCGCGCAGCTCGGCGATGCGCCGGAAGGCTAATGCGTTGTTGACGGCCATGGCGACCTGGTCGGCAATTTGCGTCAGCATCTCGGCCGCATGCTGGGAAAAAGCCGCTTCGAGGCGGCTGGCGACGGCGAGCACGCCGACCGGGTCTTCGCGATAAATGAGCGGCACCCAACATCCGGACTGCATCCCGAGGGATGTATGATGGCGCACGGCCGCGGCGGAGAAGGGTGAGCCTTGAATGCGCTCGAGGATGAGCGGTTCCCGGGTGCGAAAGGCCACTCCGGCGGGCGAGTGGTCGAGGGAAATGCGAACCTCGGCGCGTAAAGGCTGGCCTTCGCTGACTTCGAGGAATTGTGCGGTCAGGTCGCCGGTGACGGGGTCATAGAGCGCCAGCGTCGCCGAGTCGTGCGGAAGAACCTCGCGGATGCTCTGGGAGATGGCGTAGAGCAGCTTGCGAACGTCCATATTCTCCAGCAGCGCGCCGGAAAGCTGGAGCATGACCGCTTCCTGGGCGGACTTGCGGTCGGTAATGTCGCGGGTGACCTTGGCATAGCCGGTGATCTCACCGGTGGAATCGCGAATGGCGGTGACTACACTGTCGGCCCAGAATCGCGTTCCGTTTTTGCGGATGCGCCAGCCAGCCTCCTCCATTCGGCCGCGCTCGGCGGCCAGACGAAGGATCTCGGCTGGCCGGCCCCGGTCGCGATCCTCCTCGGTGAAGAAACGCGAGAAGTTCAGCCCCAGCACTTCGTCGGCGGTGTAGCCTTTGATGCGCTCCGCGCCGGGGTTCCAGGTGAGAACCGACCCATCCTGGTCGAGAAGATAGATGGCGTAGTCGCGAACGCTTTCGAGAATGGAGCGCAGTTTCTGATCGCTGCGGCGCAGCTCTTCCTGCGCGGCTCGCTGCTCGGAGACATCGCGGACGATGCTGACGACAATGGTGCCGGAGCCGGTTTCGAGCGGCTTGAGCATGATGTCGACCGGGACTTCGGACCCATCTTTGCGCAGCGCGAAAAGATTGAATGCGGCGCCCATTTGGCGGGCGCGGGGGTGGGCGTTGTAGTTCTCTCGGTGACCTGGATGCGCGGAGCGAAAGCGCTCGGGAATCAGCGTGTCGACGTGCCGGCCCAGCAACTCTGTTTGGGTGTACCCGAAAAGCTCGGTGGCGCGCGGGTTAGCCCCGCGGATGACGCCCTCGGGATCCGTGATGAGACACGCATCGGGAGAGATCTCGAAGAGATTCTCGACGGCGAACTTGGTGAACTCGGCCCGACCCTGGTTAACCGTGGCCGCGTCCTGTTCCGGGGAATCAGACGGGCGCATGACCTAGTTTCTTTCCTATCTAGGCACGATACCGCTCCATCGTCCCAGCAGGCAAACGCTATCCTACAACAATTTGCAGAGACGGTATCGCATAGGGACATAGCGGGTCTGGGTACGAAAGTGGGAAGTTCAGCTCCCGGACTCGGTTCCCTTCCCGAAAGCTCGGAAATCCCATCAACCGGCGCTGGCCGCGCCTTCGCGCGGTAGAGCCGGTGGGCGCGTTTTGCCGGCAGGCAAAGCCCAGCATGCCAAAGAGGATTCAACCGGCGCTGGGCGGCAACGCGGCACAGGTTCCATGGTGTAGGTTGGATGGGTCATTCGGATTCGGCTTTTGACGGTTGCCGATTCGAGTCGCCGCAATGGCCATCTGTTTCCTAACTGGAGGGATTCCTCAACGATGCGATTCTTCTCGACCGTTGCCTTGTTGCTCCCGGGCGTTTTCGCCGCGTTCCCGGCGGGGCAAGCTCAACCATCAACCGGCTCGGGCGCGCTGGACACGTCGGTTTCACCGATACGCGCGCTCATTGAGCGCTACGCCGCCGATGACGACACGCTGACCAGCGTCTATACCGATCCCGACTCGCCGGCGAAGCGCGAACGTGAAGCCGCGTTTGTCCGCGAGAACCGCGCCGCGCTGGCCAAGATCGATTTCGCGTCGCTCGACCATGAAGGCCAGGCCGATTACGTGCTCTTTGCCAATCTGCTCAAGCAGCAGGAGCACCGGCTTGCGCTCAGCGAGCACCAGTGGAACGATGTCGCGCCGCTGCTGCCTTTCGCACCGACGATCTTCGCGCTGGAAGACGCAAAGAGGCAGATGGAACAGCCCGATCCGCAGAAGTCGGCGATGGCGATGGATGCATTGGCCAAAGCCGTCGCCGCCAGCCGGAAAGAGCTCGAGTCGGAGATGAAGGATGTGACGCCGGCGCAACGCATTGCCGCCTGGCGCGCGGCGGCCGACCTGGACAAGATGAGCGAGCAGTTGAAAAAGTGGTTCGATTTTTCCAACAGCTACGATCCCGAGTTCACCTGGTGGGTGGCCGAGCCGTATAAAAAAGCCGCCGCGGCGATGAAGGACGACGCGGCGTTCCTTCGCGAAAAGGTCGCCGGCATTGCGCCCGACGACAAGTCGACCGTGATCGGCACGCCCATCGGCCGCGACGCGTTGCTCAAGCAACTCGACGACGCGATGATTCCCTACACGCCCGAAGAGCTGATCGCGATGGCCAAAGAGCAACTCGCTTGGTGCCAGAGTGAGATGGTCAAGGCCAGCCGCGAGCTCGGCTACGGCGACGACTGGCACAAGGCAATGGAAGCGGTGAAGAACACCTACGTTCCGCCGGGCCAGCAGCCGGAGCTGATTCGCTCGCTGGCGCTCGAGGGGGAGAAGTTCGCCGAAGACCACGACCTGGTGACGATTCCGCCGCTAGCCAAGGAAACCTGGCGCATGGCGATGATGACTCCGGAGCAGCAACTCGTGAATCCGTTCTTCCTGGGCGGAGACACGATCATCGTGAGCTACCCGACCGACACCATGACCTATGACCAGCGCATGATGAGCATGCGGGGCAACAATCCTTACTTTTCGCGGGCGACGGTCTTTCACGAGCTTATTCCCGGCCATTGGCTCCAGGAATTCATAACGGCGCGCAATCGGCCCTATCGCCAGGTCTTCGGCTCCGGATTCTGGATCGAAGGCAACGCGTTCTACTGGGAGCTGCTTTATTGGGATCTCGGCTTCGACGCGACGCCGCAGCAGCGCATCGGCGCGCTCTTTTGGCGCATGCACCGTTGCGCGCGGATTATTTTCTCGCTCAGCTTTCACCTGGGGACAATGACGCCGCAGCAGGCTATCGATTTTCTGGTTGACCAGGTAGGCCACGAGCGCGACAACGCGACGGCCGAAGTGCGCCGCTCAGTGAACGGCGACTACGACCCGCTCTACCAGAGCGCTTATATGCTCGGCGCGCTCGAGTTTCGCGCGCTGCGTCACGAGATGGTGGATTCGGGAAAGATGACGATTCGCCAGTTCAACGACGCTATTCTGAAAGAGAACATGATGCCGGTTCCTGTTCTCCGGGCCATCCTCACTGGCGAAAAGCTCACGCCGGACTGGAAGCCGAACTGGAGATTTTTGGACGAGGTGAACCTGCCCAAGGCGCAATAGCGGCTCCGGTAAGAATGGAAAGTGATCCTTTGCAGTCAGGGGCGGCTCCAGACGCGGAGAGATCGCCAACGGGATTCATCTGACAAAATAGAAGTGGATTCCAATTCGAAGAACGAAACGGGCAATATCCCTAGACGATGCGTCGCGTTGCGCTGATCTACAATCCGGCCTCGGGCCAGCATGCCAATGGCTACCTGGCATCCGTGGAGAGTGCCTGTGCCGTACTTCGTGAAGCCGGAGTCGAAGCGGAGATTCTGCCCACACAAGGCCCGGGCACCGCGGGAGAGATTGCGCGTCAGGCCGTGGAAAAAGGATGCGACACGGTGCTTGCCTGCGGCGGCGACGGCACAGTCAACGAAGTGCTGCAGACGCTGGCGGGCGGAACGACAGCGCTGGGTGTGGTGCCGATGGGCACCGCCAACGCCCTGGCCGCCGATCTTGGCCTTGGCTCGCCACCGGCGAAAGCCGTTCACGCGCTGCTCACGGCGTCGCCGGTTCGGGTCGCGGTTGGCAAGATCTCTTATCGTGACCGCGAAGGCGCGGAAAGCTCGCGCTACTTTACGGTGGCCGCCGGAGTCGGCGCCGACGGGCAGTTCTTTTACCGGCTCGACGCCAACCTGAAGCGGCGCTTCGGCTATGCGGCGTACCTGCTGGAGGCGTTGCGCATCTGGTCGACGCACAAGTTCCCGCTCTTTGACGTGACGGTATTCGCGCCAGGAGAGCCGAAAGCGCGCGTTGAGCAGGTCTCGCAGTTATTGGCGGTGCGCATCGGCAACTTCGGCGGCGTCGTCCAGAACCTTGTGCCCGGGGCCGCGCTCTACAACTCCAACCTGCGGCTGGTGGCGTTCAAGACGCGCAGCCGCTATCGCTATCTGCGCTTCATCGCGGCGGTCATCTTTCGACGGCATACCTATTCGCGCGGGATCGAATCGCTGGATGCGGTCACCGTGGAGTGCAGCACTCGCAACGGATCGGCGGAGCGCGTGCTGGTGGAGGCGGACGGGGATACGCTCGGCCGCTTGCCGGCGCGCATCGAAATCGTGCCCGACGCGTTGACTCTCCTCATTCCATCGCAATCCTGAGCCTTT
>JASHTH010000001.1 GCA_030040655.1 Acidobacteriaceae bacterium
AAGGGCGAAATCACTCATCCAGCTTCAGTTTGGAGTTCTGAAGTGCATTAGTACCGATGAACGTCAGGTTCCTATCGGAACTGCCCGTGCGTGATGGCTGAAGCGGCGGAGTGCCTTCTCGGGCAGTTTCAATAGGACCGTTTGCACGGAGCCGCTGCGTTTGCGGCGAACGCGGTGATCAAGCTATGGGATTTGAATGGGCCGTGGAAGCCGAAGAGGGACAGGAAGTTGTTCGGACGAACCGGCTTTGCGGTTGCGAGCCAGCTGTCGAGGTGAGCCGTGGAGCCTGCAGGTGCCTGCTTTTAGTACGCGACGGAGGCCAAGGGGCGCTTCCAGGCACACGTCGTTGTTTCCGTGCTGAAGCACGGCTGCGGGAGTCATAAGCGCCGCTGCGGATCGCGTCGATCTGTCAGGAGGCATCGGCATGGGGCCTCCGGATGAGGGATCGGTGTGCATCCGTTCGGAAGTAGATCTGAGCGGCAGAGATGCGTTCGACGATCAGCATGATGCTGCCGCAGGCTGGGCACCGATATTCGATCTTCTGCGGCTGTGCCTCGCCAAAATGGCGAACTGTCCGTAGATCAAGAACATGCATGGGAGGGCCGCGGACGCTGCGTCCACGTAGGACTGGCAGTATGATACGCCTCCCAGAGGCTTCGCCGCGCTCTGTGACGCGAGTTCTTTGAAGGCAACGATCTACTGTCGCATCAATTAGATAGCGCGCGTACGGAGTTTTGGCGAGGCACACCCGATTTGCCACGTCTAAAACACGTCCGCGGACTGCTGAGTGGCCAACGCAAGACGGCGTTATTCTTGTTGTGCATCGTGCTGCTTCGGATTGCCCTCAATCGCTGACTGAATGGCCCCCCAACGACTCACACTGGTGAAG
This sequence comes from Acidobacteriaceae bacterium, assembly GCA_030040655.1. GTDB lineage: Bacteria > Acidobacteriota > Terriglobia > Terriglobales > Acidobacteriaceae > Telmatobacter. Next base: position 890 of record JASHTH010000001.1, read on the forward strand.
TTTCTTCTTCAAATCGGTGCCATCCCCTATTTCGAAACCGTATGGATCTTTCAGATTCGGGTAGTGCGTTTGTTTCCAGGCCTGCAAGCTCTTGCGGAACCAGGGCAGCGCATTTGTACAGCCATTGCCCTGTTGGTTCTGCGGCCCTCGAAGAGCTAGGTCGCCTAAGCCGGCATACGCATCAGCGACCGCAAATGATAGCCCCGGATCGGCCGACTCCAATGAAAGCGCAGGAATACTCTCTTCGAGACACTTCCGATAAAGGTCGTTGGCCTGATTGTGATCGCTCATCAGTCGGGCAGCGTCGCCCAGTTTTGCATCACACAGAGCCACCTTCGCCAAGGCTCCCGGGGCTGCTGGCCGGGCGCGGTAAAAGGACAGGTAAATCGCGCAACCTTCACGGAACTCCGCAAGAGCCTCCTTCGGGAGTCCGGCGCCGAAGAAGTTGAAACCGCTAGCAATCGCAACTGATGCCATAAGGCTTCTCATCTGCTGGTTGTTTGGATCGGAGGCGACAGCTTTTCTCATCAAATCGAGGCCAAGGCGGGTGTCGGCGAGACCCTGATGCTGGCGACCTAATTTGCGGGCCTGGGTCGCCACGTTTAGGTAGGCGATGGCTGCGCTCTTCTCGAAAGTTATGTTTTCCGGATCGGCAGCCAGAGCCTCCTGAAGCGGCTCCAGAGCCGCATCATTGTTCTCGAGCGATCGTGCATTATCCCCCAGGTATTCATAAGCCGCAGCGATGTCCTCAAACGCGCGGGCTGTATTCGAAGCGATGCGCTGGTCGCTCGATTGACTGTGCAGGGATTTTTCGATGGTAAGTTCTCGTTCGAAATACAAAAGAGCTTTCTTCTCGTTCCCTCGGTGAAGAGCCCCTCGACCAAGGTGGCTCAAGTCGATTGCGTAGGCGTCGAGAGTACTCAGATCGTGGGGACGCAGCCGCAGCATCGCCTCGTCCACATCCACAGCTTTTTGGGTGTAGTGGTCGGCCAAATCTCGATCCACGCCACCTCCGGAGCCCGGAGCCGCGATCGATCCCGCCACCTCATAATCAAAACTGAGCTCATGAAGAACGTCCCAATTATCCGCATGATTACGGATCAGAGATTCTGCGAGCGACACCGCGGAAGTGATGTTTCGTAACGCTTCTTCGAAGTCACCTAACGCCCACTGCTGATTTGCCACGAGACGAAACGCCTGGGCCAAGGCAAGCTGGTCGGTGAGATTGTTGCTGTGCGCCCCGAGGCTCTGACGGATGGCAAATGCTTTCTGATAACTTTCAAGACTCCCCTTCGAGTCGCCCAGACTGTTCTGTAGATAGTGGCCTTGCACAAGCCCCACGCGCTCGTATGCAGATGCGAGTTCGCGTTGAAGCGCTAAGTCTCCGCGCGATTCAATAGAGAGGCTATCGAGATATTGAAGAGCGCGATCCACGATCAGTTTGCGGGCCGGAGTGGAGCCGGGCAGATCGCGGATGGCGTCGTGAATCTCGAATAGCAGCGAGTTGGCCAGCGCGCGAACATCGTTGAAGCGCCGCTCGGCGCGCAGTTCATTCTGATGCGCGCGGCGGGCCTCGTAGAGCGAGACTGCTGCGCCGGCGAGTACAGCGACGATGATCAAAGCAGCCGCGGCGACGCCGGCCTTGTTCCGCGCCATGAATTTCGACATGCGGTAGCGCAGGGTGTCGCTCGTGGCCGATACAGGAAGATGATCGAGATGGCGGCGGATATCGGTTGCCATCTGCTCGACGGAGGCGTATCTCCTCTCCGGTTCCTTGCGCAGAGCATTGAGCACAATATTGTCGAGATCGCCGCGAAGTCGCCGGCTCAGCTTTTCGGGTGTTCCCTCGCGCACCGCGCTGATCGCAGCAGGCGTGATCTCCGCGTGGACATTGTCTCTACGACCCCGCTCCGGACGCAGAACGATCGTGCTTGGCTTTTCCGGAACGGTTTCACAAACGGCCACCGCAATCTCATGCGGCGCCGCGCCAGCGCCGCGATAGGGGCGATGCCCCGTCAGAATCTCATACAGCAACAAGCCCAGCGAATACACATCACTGGCCGTGGTCACCGTTTCTCCGCGCACTTGCTCAGGACTGGCGTATTCCGGCGTCAGAAAGCGAAACATTGTCGCCGTGGAAGGACCCGATTCCTCGTCAGGAGGCGCATCCAGTAACTTGGCGATTCCAAAATCGAGCAGCTTGGGAGTGCCGTCGGCGGTCACAAGAATGTTGCCAGGCTTCAGGTCGCGATGAACAATCAGACGCTGGTGCGCATATTGCACGGCCGAACAGATCTCGAGAAACAGCCTGAGCCGCTCAGCCGTGTTCAGCCTCTTGCTGTCGCAAAACTCATAGAGCGACTGGCCTTCAATTAACTCCATCGCGAAATAAGGGACGCCGTCATCGGATGAGCCACCGTCGAGGAGCCTCGCGATATTCGGATGCTCGAGGGTGGCCAGCACCTGCCGCTCGCTGCGGAATCGTGCGATAACAAGATCCGAGCCGTACCCGGCCCGCACGAGTTTAATGGCTACGTCTTTGCGGAATGCATCGTCGGCACGAACGGCGCGGAACACCTCACCCATTCCGCCATGTCCGATCTCTTCGACAATCTCGTAGGAACCAACGCGCCGGCCGATCCAGACGGACTGTGCCCTGGCAGTTTCATCCGTGGAAAGCGGAACGGTCGCCGATTCGAGAAGCGCGAGGTCGGGATCATCCTTAAAAGCCAGTAGATTCTCCACTTCGCGTTGCAGGTCCGCATCGCCCCCGCATGCGTCGACGAGCCTGGAAGGCATCTCGGCCGGGTCGGCCTCGAGCACTGCGGAAAGGGCAGTCTTGATTTGCACCCAGCGCTCTGAGGTCATGCTGATGCGTCGCGCCGAATTTGCTGGAGTAGCCATAGTTTCGCTGTCGCCCATTCCCGCTTCACCGTCGCTGGAGAGATCTCAAGAACATGTGCGGTCTCATCAATGGAAAGCCCGGCAAAGAATCGCAGCTCCACCAGCCGCGCCTGCCGCCCGTCGAGGGCCGCCAGCGTATTCAAAGCATCGTCCAGTGCAATCAAATCCAGTTCGCGCTCGGCCGGCATCCCCAGGTTCTCGTCGAGCTGCAATATCATTGCGTTGCCGCCGCGCTTTTGCGCGTGTTTCTTGCGGCTATGGTCCACCAGGATGCGCCGCATGAGCTGCGCCGCCACGGCAAAAAAGTGAACCCGATCCTCCCAGCGGATCGAGCTGCCCGCCAGGCGAATGTAGGCTTCATGCACCAACGCCGTGCTCTGCAGCGTGCTGTGCGGTTGCGCGGCCATGCATCGCCTGGCGATGCGGCGCAACTCGTTGTAGACCAGCGGCACCAACTTTTCGCCTGCGGTCGCATCCCCTTCGTTCCATCGACGGAGCAACTCTGTCAGCGGGCTTGACGCCTCGATCATCGTGCCCTCGGCTCACGGTAGTGGGGGCAACATACCGTGCTCCTCGAACAATGTCAAGGCGTTTCCAGAGCCGGTGAATGGCGGTCATCGCATTCTCGTCCAGCCGGGGGACCTCAAGATTGCCCCATATCGTTCCGCTTTGGTTCTTCGCCTAGAGGAAGCCTTCACTCAATGCCCCATTGACCTTCTTGCCGACACGGTGATTCTCGGGATCGACAGCCGCGAGCTTCGGCATGAGCGCCTCGTACCGAAGGCCGAGCCGGGAGAGCGGTTTCGCCACGAGTTTCCCTCCGATCGATGGGGCCGTCTCGGGGCCGATAGAATCAGTTCCCCGTGCTCAGGGAAATGGGACAGCTAGAGGTGTATTTCCGTTTGAGCACGAATCTTACTAACCCAGGGGCTGAGTGACGACAAGGTATGCGGACGATGGGCGGAAGTCAAGCGGCAGGTCTTATTTGATTTTGCTCAGCCGAAGTGAAGCACGATGAGACGCTCCTCTGGTCGCCAGCTCTTCGCAAATGCGCGAGTCCGAAGAAATCGACCAGACATCGATGAATCCCGCAACGTACTTAAATTCGCGAGCTTCCGCCAAGCTTGACCTCCCACCACCCGCCGAAATGAGCTTTGTCCGCCATCACTTTGGACTCCCAAGGGTTTGTGCGTATTGAGAGATTTGAATGAGCTGGTTTGCTATCGCCATGTTTAATGCATAGGGAACCATCTGACCGGCGAGATGTCCAATCTGCATTAGTTCCGCTCGCCCAGCGGCGGTCCTGGTCATGGCCATCATCCATCGCGCTGCTTCGCATGGCTCAAGCTTCATCAGAAAATCCAGCCGTTTCAACGTGCCGACGGCTTTAAACGTGCTGCCGCTGCCGGCTTCGCCTGCCCCACCCGAAAAAATGATGCCAATCACTTCCACCCACAGTCTGCCGGTAATGTACGGTCCGGAACCAGTGTCGACATCCGTAACACCAGCAAGATCTCTTAGGGCCTCGCCGAAGCCGCCGTTTGGGCCGACTCCGGCGGCTAACTTTGCGGGTAGAGTCACCGTCGGTCCCAAAAGTAGCCCCATGGAGTCGAGATACGCGTCGAAGATGCCGGCTACGGAATCGCGGCCCTCGCTCCGGCCCGAAGGATCCACCTTGTTGATCGGGTCGCTCTGAGTGTAACCGTAAAGGTTGCTATCACCGCCGGCGAACAGGATGGGATCCTTGGCCGTCCAGCGGCCGGTCTGCGGATTGTAATCGCGGGCGCCGAAGCGGACGAGCTTGGTGTCCTGGTCATATAAACCGCCGGCAAAGCCGAAGGGCTGAAAGCCGGGCATGGTGTCTTTGAGCACATTGCCGAATTCGTCGTAAGTGATCTCTTCCGCAATCGTGCCGGTCGACGCGTTCACCACAACGCGCGGGCTGCCGAGCTGATCGGAGAAGATGCGATAGGTTTCGCCGCCCGAGATCATGTAGTCGGGCGAGGTGCCGCCTGTGGCGTAGACAAATCGGCTGACGATCTTGTTGTTCCCGTCAAGCTGCGCCACGATGCGGTCGCCATCGTAGAGGAAGCCTTCGCTCCTCGCCCCGTTGATCTCTTTGCCGACTCGGTGATTCTCGGGGTCGACAACATAAGTGATGGATTTTCCATCGGGAAGGGTGACCGTGGTCAGATTTCCCAGCACGTCGTAGACGTAGCTCGTCTTCTGCGTGCCGGCGGTCTCGGTTGCGAGTTCGCCATTCGGCGTGTAGGTAAATGAGGATTTGCCGTACGTCAGCAGCCGGTCCTGGTCGTCGTAGGTCCCGTTCGCCGTGCCCGATGAGGTCACTGCCTTGAGCCGATTCGAGTTCGAGTCATAGGTATAGGTCGACGCGATCTTCCCGTTCTCGCTCACCGACACCAGACGACCGGAGGGATCGTAGGTGTAAGCATAGGTCGTCGTCTTTCCGCCGATGGTCTCAGTTTTGCCGCTTACGCGTCCATCGGCGTCGCGGGTATATGTATCGCGGTAAAGGACCGTGCCGGCGTACTCAGCACTGTAGCCGCTCAGCTCGCCATACGAATCGTAGGCGTAAGAGTCCTTTGCCTCGTCAAGCGTGGCTCCGATGACCAGCCCGAACTCCGCGCTGTTCTCTACGGCGAGCTCGCCCGCCCGCGTCACAAGGCCGTCCTCGTCGTAGGTGAAGTCGATCGCATCGGCGCCATCCACAGTTTCGGAAGCTACCCAGAAGTTGTCGTCGTAAGTTACATCGACTGAGCCGTTGACACTCCCGCTCCTTTTCGAGGCGATGGGCAGCGGCCCATTATAGCTGTAAGCGATCTCTTCGCCGCTGGTGCTCGTTTCCGCGTCCAGGTTGCCGGTCTTCGTGTCATAGGTGTAATGGATGGTCTCGGTCGGCGTTGTCACCGAGCTCGGTCTGCCCGCCGTGTCGTAGCCGAGGGCGATGGTCCTTCCATCCGGGCGCGTGACTTTGGTAAGGTCGCGGTCCGCGTCGCTCGTATACGTGGTTGGCCCGGCGCCGGAGAGTGCGGGCGGCGTGTATCCCGACAAGAGATTCACTTCTGTGTACTCCATCGTGTGAGCCTGTTTGCCAGGAGGCGTCACCGAGGTGAGATTGCCGTTGGCATCGTACTCGAAACCGATCACGCGCCCGTCGGGCAGAGTGCTGCTGAGCGGACGGCCATCCGCATCGTAGCTGAACTTGCTCTCATTTCCGAGCGGATCGGTTGCCGAAGCCAGGAATCCATCGCCGTTATAGGAGTAGCTCGTGGTTCTGTTCCCCTGCGTAACCGTCGAGAGCCGTCCGCGTGCATCGTAGGAGAAGGTGGTTGGCAACAAGCCCTCGACCTGAACACTTGCTATCCGTTCCAGGCTGTCGAGAATGGTCGTCACCTTGCGGCCGGCCGGGGTGATGTCAACATACGTGCGGTCCGAACCGGTGAAGACCGAGGTATAGGTGCGGCCGTTGATGGTCGCCTCATCGGTCTGGCTCGTGAGGTCGAAGGGATTGCCGTTGCTGACCTGTGCGTTGCGTGAGCCGGCGATCTGCATCGTGAGCGAGCCTTGCTTGAGCGTCTCGGTCTCGGTCACCGGCACCTGGATGCCCCAGCGCGGATCGGGCGCGAGCGTGCGCGTTTCGGATTCCCCGTCGGGCAGTGTCGAAATGTCCTCGATCCCCAGGAGTCCCTCAACGTCGGTCTCCTGTGCCGTCAGGCCGTTCGGCCAGGTGTTCGTGAACTGCTGGTTGGTCGAGACGCCGGCCTGAGAATACGCCGACTGGAACTTGCTCTTGACACCGAGAGCCGTCGTTTCCGTGACGATACTGCCGTTGTTCGTATCCATGCGGGCGAGCGTGAGCGAGCCGCCCGCCGTATCCGAGTCGTTCAGTAGCCGCCCGTAATCGTCGTACTCAAACTTGTAGTGGTTCCCGTTGGCGTCGATATAGCTGCTCAGAAGTCCCGTGGCTCCGCTGGTGAGCTTGATCGCGTGCCTGGCTGGGTCGGCGACCTCGCTCAGATACCCGTTCGAGTCGGTCTTGAGCGTCGTCGTCTGGCCGTAGGGCGAGACGATGGCCGTGGGATACTCATTGGCGTCGCGCTGGATCGTTGTCACGTTGCCATCGGCATCGGTCACCTTCACCAGGTTTCCGCTCGCATCGTACGCGAAGCTATACAGCACCGCCCCGGTCATGGGACGCAGGGTGCGCGTGTGAACGTAGTTCTTGAATTCGTAGATCTCCGACCCGTCTTCGGAGGTGAGGTAGAGATTGCCGTCATGCGCGACCGGCACCTGCACGTCGGAGTCGTCGCGAGTCGAGCCGTCCCCCAAAAAAAGCGCCTTGGGCACGACTGCGTATGGCGTGCACAACCCGCCCGCGCACCAGGAGAGCAGCAAGGGCTCCATCGCATGGTGTACATTGAGCGTCCAGCCGCCCAGGCTCCGAGCGTCCTCGATAGCAACGGCGTCGGCCCCTGCATGGCCTTCGGCCCGGCCGCTTTCATAATGGAGATAGAACGGCGTTCCCACAATGGCGATGTTTTCGCCCAGGCTCTGGCTCTGCAGGCTCAGTTCCGATCCACGATGATCCTTGCACGGTTTGCAGTCGTCGCCGGGAACGGGAGAGATGCTCCAGGTAACCACCCAGTCGGCTGGCAAAAGACTTGTATCAAGGGGAATGGCTGAGACTGTCGTCGTTCCGCTCGCAGTCGCAGCAGAACCGGACATCGTTAGGTATGGCAGTGTGAATCCGCCCCAGGCTATCGGACCATCCTGAGGAGGCTGCGAGTCGCCGCACCCGCTAATTTTGTTCGTTCCGTTGAAGTATCCACCCGCATCGAACGTATAAGTGGTCCCTAAGATTCCAAAACCCCCTCCCGAACCCGAAGTTCCCGGACCTTCGGCGGTCCAGACCTCGGTTTGGTTGCCCTTTGCCGTGCCCCCGCACGGGGAAGTGATCGTATCCTCGATCTGACCGTCCTCCACGACGCTCCCACCCGGTTCAAAGGTCGACCAGCTACAGCCTTGAGCTCCCAGTGGAGCCGCTGCAACCATTCCGACTGAAATCGCCTGATCGATCTTCTGCACCCAACCTTCCGCGTTAGAGTTCGAACCGCTGCCGAGCACCTGAATGGTCCCGTAGACGTTCGCTGCGCTTCCCCAGGGCGAAGGGCATTGCTGAGCGTGCGTTGCGCAGGAGGCGCCGATGGCCGTTATGAAAAGAAAAGCATTCCGAAGTGCGCTTCGCATACTCACCAAACCTCCAATCGTAAGCTGCCGCCTGGCAGATCCGGCCTCTGTGCAAGGAATCGCAAATGCCGCAAGATTTGGTTCACGGATTGCCGGGAAAACCGACAAGAGGGAGCATGAAAGGCCTCAAGGACATGTTGGGATCGTCCGCCGTCAACTGCTGAGCTGCTCCGTTCGCCAAACATCGCGCGACCCTGCATTACTGAATCGTGTAGGTCTTCTTGGTGACAGCGCTTTGGGAATATCCCGTAGCCACAGCGATAGCTTCAATGGTCTCAGTCTTCGTCACCCTGATCCCCGCCGAGGTATATCTTGCCGACGAATTCGTGGGCGTTGTCCCGTTCTTGGTGTAGCGGATGACCAGCCCCGCATTTGCCTTGTCGCTGATCTTCACTGTGACTGGGGACTTGTACTTGCTTCCGGTAGGCGAGAAGGTCGGTGCAGGTGCCGGTGGCTCAATGATGTAAGCCGCGGATGAAATCGTGCTGTTCTGGTAGCCGGTGTGCACGGCAATTGCCTTTATCGTCTCTGTTTTCGTCACCGTGATCCCCTCCGCCGTGTACTTTGCCGAGGCTGTCGTCGGCGCCATTCCGTTAATCGTGTAGTAGATCGTCGCACCGGTCGTGGCATCTGTCAGTTTCACTACGAGCCCCTGCGTATGGATCCCGGCGGCCGGCGTGAACCTGGGCGCGGCCGCCTTGGGCATGCTGACGACCTCAGTCAAGCTGGCACTGCTGCCGGCGAAGCTGGCATTTCCCGCATACTGCGCCGCGATCTGATACGAACCCGGCTGGGATATCGATCCTGTTAGGCCTGCCTCGCCGGCCGCGCTCAACGCAACCGTCTCAACCGTCGTGCCGTTCACGGTGAAAACTACGTTGCCGGTGGGAGCTGTACTGCCAGTCTCGGCCTTCACCGTCGCCGTCAGAGTGATCCGGGCGCCGACCGTGGTTGGGTTCGCGCTTGACACCAGCGTCGTCGCCGTCACCACAGGCGATCCAACGCCGCCAAGGGTGAGCTTCGCAATAAAGGCATTAGTACCGGCGTTGTTTTGGGTGGCAGCTTGGTTGGTGGTCTGGAAAGCGCCCTTGGTTACAGGGAAGTCGCTGGAGTAAGTTGTGCCGGCAAAGAAGATGTTGCCTTTACCGTCAGTGGCCAGTCCGGATGCGGAGTCAGAGCCGCTGCCGCCGAAGTAAGTCGAATAGATCAGCCCGCCGCCGGCGGCGTCGACCACAACCACAAAGGGCTCGCAGTCATCGGTCTCGTTTCTGGTTGTCTGGTACGCGTTGACGGTTACGGGAAAGTTGAGCGAGTAGGTCCTGCCGGCGATATAGGCGTCGCCGTAGCTGTCGAGCGCCAACCCGTACGCAGCGTCGCCCGGCCCTTCCAGGGCTCCATAGCCGCCAATGAAGGTCGAGTAAGCCAGGCCGCTGGCTGTGGGGTTCAATTTGGTGACGAACACGTTGGACGACAGGTAGTTTGCCCCGTAATTGGTCGTCTGAAATGCACCCTTGGTGATTGGGAAATCCGCTGAGTACGTTTCACCCGCCACAAAAGCATCGCCGGCCCTGTCCACAGCCAGCGCGTAAGCAGTGTCGCCGGAGTCCTGAATTCCGGCTCCGCCCAGGAGGGTGGAGTAGAGGAGCGAGGTGCCCGCAGGGTTCAATTTGGCGACGAAAGCGTTTGCAGCCTTGTGGGCGGTTCCGAGGTTCTCAGTCTGGAAGACTCCCGCCGTGACCGGGAAATTGCTCGAATAGCTTCCTCCTGCCAGGTAGGCATTGCCGTCGCCGTCGATGACAATTGCGCGACCCGTGTCGCCGAGAACGTCGATGCCGCTTCCGCCCATGTAGGTTGAATAGACCAGGCCGCCGCCGTCCGCACTGAGCTCGGTAACGAACACGTTGGAGCCGTACTGTGTCGCGTTATTCGTGGTCTGATAGACGCCAGACGTGACGGGAAAATCGGTCGAATATGCCTCGCCGGTAACATAGGCATCGCCCGCGGAATTAACGGCGATCGCGAGCGCCTTGTCCCCGAACGTCGAGAGCGCTCCCGATCCGCCGAGGTACGTTGAGTAAACGAGCGAGCTTCCATCGGCGCTCAGTTTAGTGATGAATGCGTTGTACACGCTGTGCGACCAGCCGACGTTCGTCGTCTGATAGGCTCCGGTGGTTACGGGAAAGTTCGGCGACCAGGTGTAGCCTGTCACATAAGCATTGCCGTCGCTGTCGAGGGCGATTGCCTGAGCCCAGTCGCCCCAGGTGCCGCCCAGATATGTGGAGTAAACCTCAGCCGTACCTTCCGCGTTCAGCTTGGTAATGAAAACCACATCTGCGGAGGTCGCCGGATCCTGCGGATCGTAGGATCCGGTGACAACAGGGAAGTCGGTCGAATTCGTGGAGCCCGCGATATAGGCATTGCCATCCGCGTCAATTGCAATGCCCGCGGACTGATCGCCGGGGAAGCCGCTACCGCCGAGGTAGGTCGAGTAAATCAGACTGGGGTCGATTACCAGCGGCTGCGAGTGGTCATAACGTCCCAGCCTGAACCCCACTGTGTGTGCATCAAGCAGCGCAAACCGTCCGGTAACCATTTTGCGCTTGCCGCCAATCTCCTGGTAGACAACCGGCTTGTGAAAGGCGATCCGCGCATCTCCGTCGCTGATAGTCAGGCTTCCGTCGCTCCTGATCTCAAGCCACTCACGTGCCTCGAAGCGCATCCGGATCTGCGCCGGATCAGCTTTCGCGCTCGCCACGAAGTCGTATTCGAGCTGGCCCTGGTTGCCATAGAACCGGAGGTCGATGCCGCGATAGACGTTGTCGTAGCGCACCTCGCCGTAGGTGGGCAGGTTCCTTCGCCAATTCGCCGCGTTAGCGCCGAGCAGATAATTCGCCTTCCCCGGCAATTTGCGTTCGCCGCTCAGCAACGTGGCATCATTTTTCCCGGCGAGTTCCATCTTGACGGTTGCGGTTTTGCCGGTGGCCGACTTCAATCTCAACTCCGCTCCGGAGGTCGTCAGTCGCAGAGCATAGCCCATTCCGCGGGCAACAAAGACTTGGCTGCCCGCCGGCCCCGCTGTGAAACTGAGCGGCAGCTCGCCATAGTGTGCGGCAGCATTCGCTCTGGCTGCGGCAGCCGACTCGCGCGCCGCACGCTGCGCGCCGGCAGCTGCGGACCGGATGCCGGAGACGAACAAAACGCTGGTGACGATTATGAAAGGAAATGCAGTCCGAAGTGGATGCCGCATATTCATCTGACCTCGATTGGCAGTTCGCCGTCCGGCAATTCCGTCTCTCTTTCTAGGAATCGCAAAGGCCGCGTCAACTGGCTCACAGACGGCTCAGAAAAAGATTGCCGTCGTCTTCGAGGTAAGCTTCGGCTAGGGCATTCCAGAACAGAGTGAGCTGGTTCGATCTCGCGCGCCAAGCAAAGCCCTGGCCGCCGCTCTGGACTGCGCAGACCCAAGGGGAAAGCGTCCTGGTCGCTAGCCCGACGCTGTTGCGATTAGACTCCCTTTCGGTCCTTTGTTTCCGATAGTTTGCGCATTCGTGACTGTCGCCCACTGTTGCGGCTAGCGAAACGCCTGGAAATACTTTAGGATGAACTTGCCGAAAACGACTTTAAGAGCCCTTCGCGTGAGAGCCACGCCGCCATTGACTGAGGAGTAACTTCCGAATAAGCGGTAATCCACCCCGCAACCGCGCCAGTATGGACGAAGTGCCGAGAAAAGAGCATACTGGCGGGATCGAGAGCGCCGGCGCCTACTTCCCGGGCTTGAAATTGCGCTCGACACGCCGGGGATACGAGTAGATTCATGCATTTTTGTAAGGCCAGCGCGGGCGTCAGGAGGTCGGGGGATGGAGTACCAACTAAAGCGCATTTCAACC
>JASHTH010000755.1 GCA_030040655.1 Acidobacteriaceae bacterium
ACCGACAACGTGCCCTTCGGTGGCGGCATTCTGCTCATTCCCCGCGTGCTGCGCATCAGCCACTGGACCAACGACGGCGCGGCCTTCTCGCTCTTTGCCGACACCGCTTCGCCCAACACGGTTCGCTGGGCGCTCATCGTCTTTTCGCTGGTCGCGGCGCTGGTGGTGCTGGTCGCCATGATCCGCCTCGGGCACCGCTTCACGCTGACCACGATCGCCCTGGCGCTCATCTTTGCCGGCGCGCTGGGCAACGTCCACGACCGCATCCTCTACGGCTCGGTAACCGACTTCATCGAGGTGCACATCTTCGGCTACCACTGGCCCGACTTCAACGTGGCCGACTCGTCGATCGTGATCGGCGCCTGCCTGCTGCTCTTCGATTCGCTGCGGCCGGACAAACACGAAGAGCACGCCGATCACGAGGAACATACGACCCACGCAGATGCGAGCGCTTCGGAAGATCTGTCATCTTAAGTTCCTATCAACCGCTTCCCTGCGGAATCATGTGAAAGAGAAAGAGAGCCTGTCATCCTGAGCGAGTCGTTCGCCGTGGCGAACGACTCGGGGAAGGATCTGCGGTTCACGCGCTTCCCAATCACCTGGCACGACGACTCGTACGATCATTCTTCCCCGCTCGAACCTCCGATTTCGTCACTGCGCAGTCTTCTGCGGGCGCCTCGTTCGCCTACAATGGCTGGTTGAACGGACTCCCAGGTCCGAACACACGGACCTGGGGCACTCCGGGATCCGTCGTTTTTCAATTCTCTGAGGATCGAATGAAAATCCGCACGATTCTTCACCTGCCCGGCTTGGCTCTCGCCGCCAGCCTTGCTCTCTTCGCCTTTCCCGCGACCGCTCAGCGCCTGCCGCAGACGGTCAAGCCCGAGCACTATGCGCTCACGCTCACGCCCGACCTGAAGGCCGCGACTTTCACGGGCAAGGAGACGATCGACGTGAACATCGCCGAGCCGGTGAACGCAATCACGCTCAACGCCGCCGAGATCGAGTTTCAATCGGTGACCGTCACGGCCGGCGGCAGCACGCAGACGGCGACGGTCGCGCTCGACAAGGACAAGGAGCAGGCGACGTTCACCTTTGCGCAGCCTGTCCTCACGGGCAAAGCCACTCTGCAAATCGACTACACCGGTATCCTCAATAACGAGCTGCGCGGCTTTTACCTTTCCAAGACCGCGCGCCGCAATTATGCCGTCACGCAGTTCGAGCCAACCGATGCGCGCCGCGCTTTTCCCTCCTTCGACGAGCCGGCGTTCAAGGCCACATTTGACGTCACGCTGATCGTCGATGCCGGCGACACCGCGATCTCCAACATGCCTATCAAGGCGGACACGCCCGGTCCCGGCGCGAGCAAGCACACGCTCAAATTCGGCGCCACGCCGAAGATGTCGACCTACCTGGTCGCCCTTCTTGTCGGCGACTTCCAATGCAGCTCGGGCGAGCAGGACGGCGTCGCCATCCGCGTCTGCGCCACGCCCGACAAGGTTGCACTTACGCCGTACGGCGTGACCATCGCCAAATATGTGCTGCACTACTACAACGATTACTTCGGCATTCCCTACCCGCTGCCCAAGCTCGACCTGATCGCGCTGCCCGACTTCGAAGCCGGTGCCATGGAGAACTTCGGCGCCATCACCTACCGCGAGACCGCTCTGCTCATCGACGAGAAGACCGCGTCGATCGATTCCAAAGAAGGCGTGTCCTCGGTGATCGCGCACGAGATGGCGCACCAGTGGTTCGGCGACCTGGTGACTATGCAGTGGTGGGACAATATCTGGCTCAACGAAGGCTTTGCTACGTGGATGGAGAACAAGCCCGTGGCCGCCATGCACCCTGAGTGGAATATCGACCAGAGCGTGATCTCGGGCCTGGATGGCACGCTGAATCTCGATGCGCAGGCGACCACGCGGCCCATCCGCGCCAAGGCCGACACGCCCGCCGAGATCAACCAGATGTTCGACGGCATCGCCTACGGCAAGGCGAGCGACGTGCTGCTCACCGTGGAGAACTATCTCGGCCCTGAAACCTTCCGCAAGGGTGTGCACACGTATCTTTCCGCGCATCTCTACGGCAACGCCACCGCCGAGGACTTTTGGAACGCGCAAACGGCGACCAGCCACAAACCAGTCGACAAGATCATGGAGAGCCTTGTGGTTCAACCCGGCGAGCCGCTGCTCACCTTCGCCGAACCGGCCGGCGGCAAGGTCTCCGTCGAACAGAAGCGGTTCTTCCTCGATCCCGGCGTGAAATCGGATGCGAATGAGACCTGGACTGTTCCCGTTTGCTTCGCCGCGGGCCAGAAGGGCGCGAACTGCGAGCTGCTCTCGTCCGGCGACTCCTCGCTCAAAGTACCTTCGAGCCCGCTCTTCTTCGCCAACGCCGGCGGCAAGGGCTACTACCGCAGCAAATATCCCGCGGATGTCTACTCGGCGCTGGTGCGCGGCGTGGAGACGAGCCTCACACCCGTGGAGCGCATCAGCCTGATCGGCGACGAATGGGCTCAGGTGCGCGCCAACACGGCGGATGTCGGCCAGTATCTCGATCTCGTCGCAGCCGTCAAAGCCGACTCCAGCGACGAAGTGATCGATGCTGCGCTCGGCGGCGTGAACTCGACGTACATGCGCATCGCCTCCACACCCCAGGAGAAGGACGCGCTGGGCGCATGGATTCGCGCGACCTTCGCGCCGGAGTACGCAAAGCTCGGACCTCCTGCGGCCGGCGATTCAGCCAACACGCGCGAGCTGCGCGCCTCGCTTTTCGGAGTGCTCGGATACTACGGCAAAGATCCGCAGGTCATCGCGCAGGCGCGCGAGATCGCGCAAAAGTATCTTGCCGATCCGTCGTCGGTCGAGCCCTCGCTGGGGCGCACGGCGACTTTCCTGGCGGCGCGCAACGGCGACGCCCCGCTCTTCGACCAGCTCGAGAAGATCTACGAAACCAGCACCAATCCCGAATTCCAGGAAAATGCGCTGCGGCTGCTCACGCAGTTCCAGGACCCTTCGCTGTTGGAACGCGCATTGGACCTGGCGGCCTCGGGCAAAGTCCGCAACCAGGACGCGGCGATTCAGTTCGCCATCGCATTGCAGGGCGAGGAGACGCGCGATGCAACCTGGAAGTACATCCAGGAGCACTGGGACAAGGTGCAGGCGCAACTCACCACGGCGATGGGCGGAATGCT
>JASHTH010000756.1 GCA_030040655.1 Acidobacteriaceae bacterium
CTTTCGAAAGATTATTAGATAACCAGCCGCTTTCAAGAACCCCGCAAGCCGTCGATTCTTTCCTAAGACGCTCTAAGTCGTGTCATTTCAAAGAAACTGGAGTAGACCGATGCGTCTTCGCGGATTTTTTGTCGTCGCCGCGCTCGTCGCCGCCCAACTGGGCGTCGCCGTCGGGCAGCAGGCCGCCACCACTGCCAAAACCCAGGCCCCGAGCGGGCTCAGTCTCTCCTTTGACGCGCTGCACGGTCAGCTAACCGCCAGCGGGTATACCGTCAAGGCCCATCCGCTGCAGGCCACAACCACCAGCGTGACCGGCACGGTAAACCTCACCATCACCATCAATCTCGTATCCAAGACTGGCCACTGGACACGAATCCCTTGCGCTGCCATCCTGATCGGCGGCGAAGCCGATACCTCCGTGCCGCTTGTTGACGGCGGTATCGAGACAGCCAGCGGTGATGCTATGGTCGACTGGAAGACCAAGACGGCCACGTGCACCCTCTCGATCCCATATGAGTGGACCCTGATCACGGATGCCTCGGCCGGCGAAGGCTTGTTCGTCGGCTTTGCCGCCGCCGAAGTCGGCCAGGGGGATAACACCACGCGCTCCACCATCCAGATCGGCGGACCGATGCCGCTGCCAGCCACCGGCACGACCACGACGCTGGCGTTTACCACCACCCTCTAAGCCTAACGGCATTTTGCCGGCACGCCTGCGGGGGCTCCTCGAGTCCGCGCAGGCGCTAGCGCCTAAGGCGTTCTCCTTCCGGTGGAGCGGGGAAATCGGCGCGGTTTTCGTCAAGAAGAACTGCATATCCGAAAGCTCAAGCGGGAAAGAGAACTGCCCGGCCTCGCCGAAAGCTATTGCCGCGCTTTGACTCAAAGGCATGGGGGTTTTTGCTAGGTTGCCGAGGTTGCGTGCACGAGAAAAGCCCGCTCAATCTAAAAGTTAACAGGATAATAATCAAATATTTGCACTGAAACATCTCAAGCTATACTTTTAGAATGATTGCCTACGCAGAATTGCCTGCGGCCGGCAAATTCGAGCCCCCGAAGAGCGGATCGAGAGACCGGACTACTCCTCGCGGATTGCTTCCATAGGGTCGATGGTAGTGGCGCGCCAGGCGGGCAGGAGAAAAGCCAGAGCGAGCACTGCGATAAGCACCGCCAGAGCTGCGGTGGCCATGGATGGACTTTCGGCTTTGACGCCGAAGAGCAGCGACTGCAAAAGGCGGGCAGCGAACCAGGCCAGCGCAGCGCCGGCGGCGATTCCAAACGCGATACGCAGAGAGGCGGCCCACGCAAGAGCGCAGACGATCTGACGCCGTTGCGCGCCGAGGGCCATACGGATGCCGATCTCGCGGCGAGCCTCGGTCACAGCGCGCGACAGGATGCCATAGAGGCCGGTCCCCACGAGGGCGAGGGCGAGAAGCGCGAATCCGCCGGAGACTGAGGAGAGCAGGCGCTGACGATTGAGGTCATCGCCGATCGCCCGGTCGAGAGTGTAGATCTTCGGCAGCGCACCCGGCATGACCTCGGCTGCGGCGCGGCGGATTGCGGCAGCCGCTAGCGCCGCGTTCCGGGAGCGTACGGCGATCCCGTGTAGCTCGAAGGGGTTGGTCTGCTGCCCGGCAAGCTTGTACACCGCCATCGGGGTGGGGATAAAAACGTTCTGCAGGCGAGCGTCGTCGGCGACGCCAATGACGCGGCACGTGTCGGGAATGTTCGAGGAGGCGTCTTTGGAGGGAAGTTTGGGCGGCTGGGTTTCGCCGGCGGTGAGGATGCGGCCCAGGGGGATCTCGCCCGGGAAAAAGAAATGAGCGGCGGAATGGCTGATCACGCAGACCTTGTCGCCGTTGATGTCGGCGCCAGTGAAGGAGCGGCCTTCGAGGATCGCGGTGCCCATGACGTTGAAGTAGCTGGGTGAGACGATTTCTTCCGAGACAGCGTTGCTATGGTGGAGGGCGCCAAGAGCGTCGCGGGCGAAGTAGTGCTCGGTGTCGAACCAACGCATCGGCGGACTGGAAACTATGGTTGCAGCCTCTATGCCAGGCATCGCTTCGAGGCGATCGACGAGCTGAAAGCCTTTGCGAATCTGGACCGGATCGTCGGCTTCGTTGATCCGGTAATTGAGCTCAGCCAGCGTGACACCGTCGGTCATAAACCCAAGGTGCTGACGAAGGTAGGCGCGGAGGGTGCCCGAGAGCAGAAGAGCGGCGTAGATGAGAACAAGTCCGAGCGCGACCTGGGAGGGGATGATCCAGCGGCCGAGGCCGGCGGCTTTGCGCTGCCCATGAATCTGCCGCAGGCCGAGGGCGGGAGCGGCGCGGGATGCGCGCCATGCGGGCCAGAACCCGGCGAGCAGAGCGGAGCCGATGGTGAGGCACAGAGCGAAGAGAATGACGGGAACGCCGATGCCGAGGTCAAGGGCAATCGGCGCGGCAGCGGTGTCGATGATGGCCAGGAGCGCGTGGGCAAGCTGCCAGCCGAGGAGGATGCCGCCGGCCAGACCCGCGAGGGCAAGGATCGCGGTTTCACCGAGGACGTAACCGATGAGGCGGCGGCGCGGTGCGCCGAGCGCGATGCGCAAGGCGAACTCGTATGCGCGGCCACTGACGCGGGACAGGATGAGCAGGCCCGTGTTGGCGGCGCAGAGCAGCATCATGAGCGCACAGAGGCATTCGAGCGCGAGCAGAGGCTTCTGGTATTCCCGATGCAATCCCGAGACGCCCGTACGAGCCGGCGAGACGACCATGCGGAAACCGCCCCCGGAGACATTTGCTCCGAAGGCGCGATGCGTGGGGTCGGCCTCGTTGAAGAGAAAGGACTGCGAGCCGGCGAGGGAGGCCGCGGCGGTGGTCAGGGTCTGGCCGGCCTTAAGGCGGCCGATGACGGTGAGCCAGGACGCGCCCGCCTGATCGATCCGGACGAACTTCGGCTCGAGGATTCGTTCGAAGGTCAGCGGGACGTAAGCGTCGCATTGCACTCCGGTGTTCATCCCTTCGAAGCCTGGGGGCAGCACGCCGACAATCGAGAGATCCGTGCCGCCGAGGTTCAAAGCGTGACCGAGGATGGCCGGATCGGCATTGAAGTGGGTTCGCCAGAAGTCATAGCCGAGCACGGCTTCGGGAACAAAGGGCTGATCCCGTTCCCCCGATCTCTCGTCGAATACGCGACCGATGTAGGGTCGGATTTCGAGGACCGAGAAGATGCTTCCCGTGACCATCTCGATGGGGATCTCGCTCGTGCCGCCCTCTTCCTTCAGCGTGACCGGGCTGCTGAAGGCGGCGAAGAGGCTGCTGGTGGCGATCTGGTGCTCGCGCATGGCCCTGTAGAGGGGATAGGTCAACTGGATCTCGCTTGCGCGATTCGTCGACAGCGAATAGCTGACGAGCTGGCCCGGGGACGGGACGGGAAGACTCTTGAGGAGGATGGAATAGGTGAGCAGAAAGATCGCGGTGTTGGCGCCAATGCCGAGGGCAAGTGTCAGCGCAGCCAGCAGAGAGGTTCCACGCGATTTGCCAAGCTGACGCATCGCGTAGCGAAGATCCCGAGCTAGCGCGTTCATCGTCATCCTCCCCGCGAGATGACGTTAACACGAATATGATGTTTGGCTTCCAGCCAAAAGATGAAGCGTCCGAGCGGGAGCTTTACGTCCGATAACAGATATTCTGTATAGTTCAGTCCATCCAATTCAGCCCTGGTTATCCACAGAAATGTTTCACGTGGAACCAAACTCGATAATACGTTCCCGGTTCGTGTCCTATCGGCTGCGAGAACGCTGCCCCGCTGCTGCGTCCCAGGAGGAAGCCGATTCAAGAACGGTCCCAAGCTTCGGATTTCGGGAGGAATCGCCGCGGTCGGATCAGAAGCTCATAGGAAATCCCCGACACGAAGGCGGGTAAAAGCATGGTCGGTTTCACTGGGATGGGACAGCGGTGCTCGAAAAATGGAAGATGAAGCCACAAGCAGACCAAACAGGAATCCGCCAGCTCGACATGGCCTGGCCCGATTCCCTCGCAGCCCATGCTCCCCTTTCGCTACATCTTGTAGCGGCCCAGGTCTTCGTCGTTCAGGCCTTCGAGCCAGCCGCGAAGTTGCTCGGCGGTCGGACCTTCGGGCGGGCCCGAAGTATTCAACTTGGCGGTCTGCATGACCTGCTCGGCGACATAGATGGGGCAATCGGCGCGCAGAGCCAGCGCGATGGCGTCTGAAGGCCGCGCGTCGATGGTCAGCGGCTCGTCTCCCTGCCGGAGCCATAAAACGGCATAGAATGTATCGTCTTTTAATTCCGTGATCACAACGTGATCGAGCTCGGCATTCAAGTGGTGAATCAGGTTTCGCGTCAAGTCGTGCGTCAAAGGGCGCGGCGCGGCGACTTTCTCGATCTCGATGGCGATGGCATTGGCCTCGAAGATTCCCACCCAGATGGGCATGACCGTCTCCGAAGCGACGTCCTTAAGCACCACGATCGGCATGTTGGTCGCCGGATCCATCATCAAGCCGCGAATGCGCACCTCGACGTTGTGCTGGGCTGCACTGCCCGATTCCAATTCCGCCTTCCTGCGGGCCTCGATGTTGTCCATGGTTCCATCCTTCCCCGGCTGTCTTTTGGCTTAGACGGCCTCGCCAACCAGGCTGTTGGGAAAAGTCGCCGTGATCCTCACCTGAGCATAGCTACCTGGAGCGGGCGCGATCGGCTGCCGGCTGGTGAAGTTCACCGGCTTATTCTGGCTGCTACGTCCGATAATCTGTCCTCGCGCCGGATTCTGTCCTTCAACCATTACTTCCATGATTTGCCCTAAATGATTGGAATAATTTCTTCTCTGGATCTCACGTTGGCGATCGAGCAACGACTGAAGTCGAGCCGACTTCTCCGCATCCGGTATCGAATCGATCATGACGAGCGCCGGAGTATTCGGTCTCGGCGAGTACTTAAAGCCGAACACGCCATCGTACTCGACCTCGGCAAGAAGGTCCATGGTTTGAATAAAATCTTCCGCGGTTTCACCGGGAAAGCCAACAATGATGTCGGTGGTAATCGAGATCTTCCTATTCGCGGCCCTGATCCATGCGATGCGCTCCAGGTACCACTGGGCCGTGTACTCACGCGCCATCAGCCTAAGCACCCGCGA
>JASHTH010000757.1 GCA_030040655.1 Acidobacteriaceae bacterium
GGCGGCGATCATGTTGACCTGGTGCTCGAAGACACCGATTCGCCTTCGAACCTGGCTGCGACGGGGCAGAACGACGTCCTGGTGCGGATGCGCGCTGAACCCGGCGAACGCAACCCCAACGAAGCAAGCCGGTTATGGCTCTGGGCGGCCTCGGACAACCTGCGCCTGCAGGCGCAGAACGCGTTGGCCTGCGCCCTGGATCTGAGACAGTTGCGCCCCCAGGGAACGGTGCAATAGCTGCCTGCTGAAGACCGATGATTTCGTACGAACAAGTCTTCCCGACTCTGGCCGAGGCTCTGCCCGATTTCACGGCTTCGCGGCAGGACTGGGTTGAGGACCAGCTCTCCTACCCCTTCGTCAACGACATGGTGCGGTTTGTCTGCGATCGAGCTTATCCGGAGTTCGATCCGATGATCAGCCAGTTCGCGGCATTGCTGGAAAGGCTGCTCTCCCACGGCGACGAGCGAGTGCATGAGCTTGTGCACGATGCGCTGGAAGGGCTTTGGTCATCAGACGCACCAGCGATCGTCACAAGCCATTTTGGGCCGAAAACGCGAGAGCTATGGAATCTGGTGTGCAAAAGCTATAGCAATTCCTGAGTCACTGTATCCCGAAGTCGCTATACCTGAGTCGACGCGACCCCAAGGAGCGGCGACCTTGCACTAAACCCAAAAGGCCACAGCAACTCAGGAATTGCCGTAAGGCGGCATGTAGGAGAATTGTGCTTCAATGCGGAACATGGACGCGATCATGGTAACGGTCGGAGAGAACGGCGAAATCGTAATTCCCCAGGATTTTCGTGAAAAACTCGGCGTTGAGCCAGGCACTCAGCTTGTTGTGAGCCTGTTCGGGGGCCAGATCTCTCTGAAGCCTGACACTCTGAAGGCCAAATTCCGAATGATCGAGGCGATGCGCGGGATTACCGCCGGCGGACCCTCAATGACCGACGCACTCCTCGAACAACGCCTCCGTGAGCGGGAGCGCGAGCTCCGGGAAGAAGGATGGTAGGTCGTATCCAATCGAAGTTGGATCCCTATCCTCGCACTCTCTTCCACGCCTGCTCGATGAAGCTGTCGGTCATGCCGGCAATATAATCGGCAACGGTGCGCGCCAGGCCCTCGGTCGGAATCTGCGCGCGGTGATCGTCGGGAAGCAGGCTCGGATCGGCGGCGATCGCCGCAAACAAGCCTTCGACAACTTCTGTCGCATGCTCGTGCGCTTCCTCAATGCCGGGCGAATTGTAAAGATGGGCGTAAAGGAAGGCCTTGGCTGCGGCGCGTTCGCCTTCCATCGGCGCGCTCAACGCCGCCAGCCGCCCCGGCGCGCGGCGGATCTCGGCGAGCGATCCGGCGCCAACGGCCGACACGCGCCGGCACACCTCCCCGAGCAGATCGGTCACCAGCGCGTCGAGCATTCGGCGCAGCGCCTCGTTGACGACAAGTTTCGGCGCAGCGGCAGGAAACCGCTGGAGAGCCGTGTCATGGAATCCGCTGAAAAGAGGCACGCATTGGCGAATTGGGCCGAGCGAGAGAATGCCCGCCTCAAGGCCGTCGTCGAGATCGGCGGTGAGATAGGCGATTTCGTCGGCGAGGTCGATTAACTGGGCTTCAAGCGGCGGCCGCAGATCGAGAAAGTACTCAACAAGCTCGGGATGTTCGGCCGCGGAATAGTCGCGCGAATGTTTGACGATGCCTTCGCGCACTCCGAGCGTGAGGTTGAGGCCGCGAAACGCGGCATAGCGCTCTTCGAACCAGGTGACGATGCGCAGCGCGTGCAGGTTGTGATCGAAGCCAAGGCCGTAGCCCTGCAGCATGCGGTCGAGCGCCTTCTCGCCGGCGTGGCCGAAGGGCGGATGGCCAATGTCGTGCGCCAACGCGAGAGCCTCGGCCAACTCGACGTTCAACCCCAGCGCCGAGGCCAGAGTGCGCGCGATGCGCGTGACTTCCAGGGTGTGCGTGAGCCGGCTGCGGAAGTGGTCTGCCGGCGGATCGCCGGGCCGGCGAGTGAAGACCTGCGTCTTGCCGGCCAGGCGGCGAAAGGCGCGCGCATGAAGCACACGGTCGCTGTCGCGTGCAAACGGAGTTCGATACGCGTGGGGCGGCTCGGCATGAATACGGCGCGCCAGCACGCTCTCTTCGCTGCCGCCGGCAGCGATTGCCGAAGGCAGCAAAAACGCCCGGCTTGACTCCATCGCGATCATCGAGGCGCCAGCTCAAGCTTATTCTACGATTGCGCGGGGTGCGAATCCATTCCGCGGTTCCGCGCCGGCTCTCCTGCAAAGTGGGTGATTGCCGGGGGATTTCTCCTCGTGCCGTGACGCGGATTACGGTCAATCCGCGCGGCGAGTTATAGACTTCTCCGCGCGGATGGGTTGGACAACCATCGAGCCGCAGGAGTAACATCCAGCCGAATTTTCCAGCAGGCCGACGCAGGGATTCAAGCGGCGGCCTGCGGAGTTGTTTCTCACATCGGACCATTTCGGACCAGGAGGCAGGCATGAAGACACGAAAGAGCATTGCATTGACTGCGCTGGCGCTGGCGGTTGGGTTCGCCACGAGCTGCGAAAGGCACTCGACCAAAGAGGTCTATTACCTGGTGACGGCCAACGCGGCATTGCCCTACTGGCAGTCGGCGATTTCCGGTTTCAAGCAGGCGGCCGCGCAGTACAAGGTGACCGCGCGGGTGGTGGGACCGGACGGCTACGATCCCCAGGCAGAATTGGCCGAGTTCCAGAAAGCGGTCGCGGCCAAGCCCGCGGGGATTCTCATCTCGGTCTCCGATGTCTCGGTGCTGCAGCCGGAGATCGATGCGGCCATCGGCGCCGGCGTGCCGGTGATCACCATCGACTCCGACGCGGCGGGCAGCCGCAGGCTGTACTTCATCGGCACCAATAATCTCGAGGCCGGCCGGTTGGGCGGCAGGCGGGTAGTCGAAAAGCTGGGCGGCAAGGGCAATGTCGTCTTCTTTACCATTCCCGGGCAGCCCAACACCGACGAGCGCCTGAAAGGATTCAAGGACGCCTTCGCCGCCAGTCCGGAGATCAAGATCGCGGACGTGATCGACGTGAAAGCCGATCCGCGCGCCGCCTTCGATCGCACCCAGGAGATGATGGCCCTTACTGGTGCCAAAAAGATCGACGCCTATATTTGCCTGGAGTCGGCCTCGGGCAAGATGGTGGCCGATGCGGTCAAGCGGTCCAAGACAGGCGGGACCGAGGTGTTGGCGTGGGACGTGAATCAGGATACGCTGAACGGCATTAAGGACGGCACGATTGACGCCACCGTCGTGCAAAAGCCCTACACCATGGCCTACATCGGGCTGAAGGACCTCGACGAGATTTACCACTATCCTCCTGCCCAGCTCGGCAAGGACTACAGCTCCGACCCGTTCGCGCCGTATCCGGTCTTTGTCGACACGGGCACTTCGCTGGTGGACAAGAACAACGTGGACCTGTACATCGCCGCGGCAAGCCGCTGAGTCGGTTCCTCATCGGGAGCCGCGAGTACACTTCGATCGAGCGGGGGACAGGCTGCGGCCCGTCCCCTTTTGATCCTTAGGTTCGAAAGGCTTACTCCGGCTTGGCTTCGCCGGCGACGACGTCCTGCTTGGCCAGCCGGACGCGCGCGCTCTCCAGCTTGTGCTGGACTTTGGCCACATCGCCGGGCTCCACGTCGGCGGCGGTGGCCGATTTCGCATACTCGGCAATCGACAGCTCCCATTGCGCCGCCGCCAAGCGAATACGGCCGGTCTTCTCGTAGAGATCGCCCAGATGGTCGTGGACGGTGGGGTCGGTCTGGGTGCGTTCCACGGCCTTGCGCAGGTTGTCCTCGGCAAGCTCGTACTGGCCGAGCTTGAAGTAGGCCCAGCCGAGCGAGTCAAGATAGGCGCCATTGGCTGGATCTAAATCGACCGCCTGCTTGATCATCTTGAGCGCTTCGGGAAGGCGCGTTCCGCGGTCGGCGAGCATGTAGCCGAGGTAGTTGAGCGTCATGGCGTTGGAAGGGTCTTGATCCAGAACCTGGCGGAAGTACTGCTCGGCCGGCTCGTAGTGCTTTTGCCGCTCCGCCAGCGCGCCGCGAAGAAAGAGCACGTACGTCTGATCGCTCTTGTCTGTCGTCAGCGTTGCGGCCTTGTTCAGCGCATCTTCGGCGTCCTTCCAGCGATGCATCCTTTTGTCGATCTCGCTGATCTCCAGCCAGGTGGTCCGGTCTTCCTTGGAGTTGTCGAGCAGGCCCTTGGCCAGTGACAGAGCGTCTTCCGGCTTTCCCTCGTCCACCAGCGCTTCGGCCAGCACCAGTTTGGGGCCGCGATCTTTTGGCATGGCGTCGACGGCCTTGCGCGCCACCTCGACGGACTTGTCGTACTCCATGGCGTCGTGGTAGGCCTCAACCTGCCCCTGATAGCCGCGCTCGGCAATATCGCCGCCCAACTCGATCATCTTCTGGTAGGTGCCCACGGCAAGATCGGTCTTGTTTTGCTCGTGGTAGACGCCGGCCAGCCGCTCCAGGAAGATGCCGCGATTGTTCTTCTCGTCCGCGGTATAGGCGCCGTTGGCGTGCGAGGTGAGCTCGACCATTTTTTCGTCGACCTGGGCGGCTTCGTCGAAATGGCCGAGGTGGTCGAGAAGAATGCCCTCGTTGTAACCCGCCTCGAGATTATCGGGGTCTTTCTTGACCGCCTTGCGGACGGTCGTCAATGCGTCGTCGAATTTGCCCTGGCGGCGCTGGATCTCGCAAATGTGAATGAGCGTGGCCACATCGTCGGGATCGGCCTCGTTGATCTCCTGGTACTGCTTCAGAGCCGCGTCGAGTTGGTTGTCGTTGAGCAGCGCCTGGGCCAGCGCGCGCAGCGTGTCCACATCTTCCGGCTCCAAATCGGCGGCGCGCTGGTAGGCGTCAATGGCGTCTTTCTGCCTTTTCAACTGGTCGTAAGCGGCGCCCAGCGCAAACTCCTCCTTGGCGGAGCGATCGTCGACGGGAACGGCCTCGAGCACTTTCGCCGCGTGGCCCACATCGCCGCTCTCGGCATACAGGCGAGCCAGATTCAGAACCACCTCTTCGGAGTCAGGCTCGAGGGACTGCGCGGTCTTGAACTGCTCCTCGGCTTTTTGCGGCTCGTGTTTGAAGGTATAAAGCTGGCCCAGCACCATGCGCTCCTCGACGCTCTTCGGATCGAGGGCGACGATCTTCTCGTATTCCGCGATGGCCTGGTCGAGGGCGTTTGGCGAAGACGGAGGATTCGATCCGTCGCCCAACGCGCGCAGGTAGATTCGTCCCAACAGCTTGTGCGCATCCAGATTGCCCGGCGATTTGGCCAGAAGAGCCTTGGCGGTGGCCTCGGCGTCGCGAACCCGGCCGATGCGGAAATAAAGATCCGCCAGGCCATCGTTCAGCTCGGGCGAATCGGGATCGGCGCTCAAAGCGATCTTGTATTCGTCGATGGCTCGGCTCTGGTACTCCTGACTTCCATAGGTCGCCGCTTCTTCTTCGTAAATATTGGCCAGCGCCAGGTGGTAGTAGGCCTTGGCGCGGTCGGGAATCTCCGTCGTGGCGGCCTGCGGCGTGGTTGCGGCGGGCGCCGCGGGCGCCGTGGGCTTGGTCTGATCTGTGGCGGCAGCGCCGCTTTGGGTTCGGCCGGGCTGCGCCGGCAATACCACCATGGATGCTGCGGCGATCAAGAGCCAAGGGGACTTCAAGATAGGGCTTAAGTTCATCATCCTGGATATTTCAAACCTCATGAGCCGCGCGTAATGGAAAACCCCGCGACGAAGGCCTACGGGCAGCGCGGCCCGCCGCGAGGACGAACCAGGCTACTTGTAAAGACGATTTTACCCGGCATTTGTCTCAGATACACGGCCGGACCCGGATTTTCTTGCCCGAATTGCGATTCGCAGCCGGAACGAACAAGGCACCTCAATGCCGGAAGTGACGAATCCCGGTGAAGACCATGGCCAAGCCCAGCCGGTCGGCCGCGGCGATCACATCCTCGTCGCGCACCGAGCCCCCGGGCTGGATGACGGCAGTCGCGCCGGCTTCGGCGATGGCTTCAAGGCCGTCGGGGAAGGGGAAAAAGGCGTCGGAGGCGGCAACCGAGCCCTTGAGCGGCAGTACGGCTTTCATGGCGCCAAAGCGCGCGGCGTCGACCCGGCTCATTTGCCCGGCCCCTACGCCGAGGGTCTGACCTTCGCGAGCGTAGACGATCGCATTGGACTTGACGTGCTTGGCCACGCGCCAGGCAAAGAGCAGGCTGCGCAGCTCCTCCGTCGTCGGCGGACGCCAGGTGACGACTTTCAACTCGGACTCGGTGACGCGGCCAGTGTCGGCGTCCTGCAACAGCAATCCCCCTGAGACCTGCTTGACCACCGGTCGAGGCGGTGCGGGGCGCACTTCGACCAGGCGCAAGTTCTTCTTGGCCGAGAATCGGCCGAGCGCTTCCGCTGTGAACTCCGGCGCGGCAATGGCTTCCACAAAGAGCTTGGCAATCTCCTCGGCGGCCTCGCCGTCGGCCGGCCGATTGATGCCGATGACCCCGCCGAAGGCCGAGTTGGGATCGCAGGCCAGCGCCTTGCGGTAGGCGTCGACCAGGCGGTCAGCCGTCGCCGCGCCGCAGGGATTGGTGTGCTTGACGATGGCGACCGCCGGCTCGCCGCCTTCGCTGAGCTCCTGCGCCAGCTCCCAGCAGGCGTCGAGATCGACAAGGTTGTTAAAGCTGAGCTCTTTGCCCTGGAGTTGGGCCGCGCCGGCGACTCCCTGGCCGGAGCCGTCAGCGTAGAGTGCGGCGCGCTGGTGGGGGTTTTCCCCGTAGCGCAGCGGCTGCGCCAGAGGCAGGCTGATGCGTAAGGTTAGGGGCAGGCTGCTCTCGTCCGGCGTCGCGGCGGACTGCGGATCGGGAGCCTCGGAGATGCGATCGAGCGCGTTGGCAATCGCCGTGTCGTAGGCGGCCGTGGTCGAGAACGCCTGCCTGGCCAGCCGCCAGCGCGTTTCGCGGCTCAAGGCGCCGCCGGCGCTCTTCAGCTCCTCGACGAGCGACGGATAATCGCGGACCCGCGTCACGATGGCGACGTCTTCGAAGTTCTTGGCTGCCGAGCGCACCATCGAAGGACCGCCGATGTCGATGTTCTCGATCAAATGGCCGAACGCGACGCCGGATTGGGCGGCGGTCTTCTCGAACTCATAAAGATTCACCACCACCATGTCGATGGGAGCGATGCCGTGCTCGACTACCGCGGCTTCGTGCACTGCATTGCCGCGGATATAGAGCAAGCCGCCGTGAACGCGCGGATGCAGCGTCTTGACACGGCCGTCGAGCATCTCGGGAAAGCCGGTGAGATCGCTGACGTCCCGAACGGTAAGCCCGGCTTCGCGAAGCGTCTTGGCTGTGCCTCCGGTCGAGACCAGCTCCACGCCGAATTCGGACAGCGCGCGCGCAAACTCCACCAGCCCGGACTTATCGGTAACACTCAATAAGGCCCGTCGAATCTTCTTTTCCCCACTCAAGGCTCCGCTCCTGGTTCGAATCGACGCTCAACGACCAAGTTCCAGACTACATCGCAGAGCGACCACTCATCTGTGACGCGGCCTCCGGGTTTGCCAGCGCATCGGCATCGCCCATAGAGTTAGAGAATGGGCAGCTACAACCCCTCTCCGCAGCCGGAGATTCTCCCTCCGCGGGCGGAGGACAGTCCGCCGCAGGCGCCGGCACGCCGCAAACGGCCGATGTGGGCCGTGGCGCCGGCTACGTACGTTCTGGTGGGCATCAACTGCCTTGTCTTTCTGGCGATGACGCTCGACCGAGCCAGCCCCATGGCGCCGAGCACCGACGATCTGCTGCATTGGGGCGCCGACAATGTCGGAGCCGTTCTGCTCGGCGGCGAGTGGATTCGCATCGTGACGGCAATGTTCGTGCACGTCGGCATCATCCATCTGGCTACGAACATGTGGTGCCTGTGGAATCTGGGACTGTTGGCCGAACCGCTGGCCGGCTCGTTTGGACTCGTTGCGATGTATCTGCTCACCGGCGCCGCGGGGAACCTGCTGTCGACCTGTGTGAATTGGTTCGAGTATCGCAACACGATTGTGCCGGGCTATGCGTTCTTCGGCCCGGTGGGCGCCGGAGCTTCCGGCGCGGTCTTCGGCATCGCCGGGGCTCTCATTGTTTTGCTCAAGTCGCCGCGCCTGCCTGTGCCGCCGCAGGAGTTGAAGCGGCTGCGCCGGTCGGTGATCTACTTTGCCGCGATCAACCTGATCATCGGCGGAGGCATCAGCCTTGGATCGCAGCTGACCGGGATCCACATCGACAACATGGCGCACATCGGCGGCTTCAGCTGCGGGCTGCTCTTCGCCGTGCCCATGGTGCCGCGCGTCGGCTCGGCGCGCGACCAATTTAAGGAGCGCCTTCAACTTGCCGTCGGCATTGTGGTCGGCATCCTGGTGCTCTTCGGGTTCTACCTCTCCAAATTGCCGGGGTAGCGCGATTCGCTTCGGTTGAGGTCGATTCCCTCGGGGCCTATTCTCCGACCTTTCTTTGAAGAGAAGATAAAGACGCAATGCCTAGGCGAGGTACGGCCAAAACGAGAAACGCCGCTCGTATAGAGCGGCGCTAAGTCACTTGAGGAAATATCAATAAGTCTAGCGAACGGATACTTTGGTAGAGACCGAATGCTTTGCCTGTACGGCGCTGAGGGCTTTGACTACACCGCCCAGCAGCACTGCCGCAAGAGCCGATCCGCCGACAGTCAAAGTTAAGAACTTGAGGAAATCCACAACCACCCCCCTCACAGGCCAAAGTAGAGCACCCCGCCTGTGATTCCTATCGTCAACAATCCAAAGAACAAATCTCTCAACCCCGCTCTGAAATCAACTGGGGGATTTCGCCAACGTCTAATGTACACCAAAACCCCAGCGAAGAAAAAGTCACAAAGTACAACTACAATGCCATAGACGGCTGAATTTGCTCCCAAGTGTTGGATGAGTGTAGGGTTCGCAAAGATTCCCCCACACGCACCAACGCTCAAAATCGAGAGATCCAGGCCAATATCGTTGCATGTATCCCACGAGATCGGATTCTTGTCAGATGCTGCGATAATCAACAAAAGAACCAGTCCGGCAATGAACGGAACTCCGAGATGAGCTAGAATTTCAATCCCCGTGGACATTGCCCGGAATGATCGCACACCTCATTTTTCCAACTGTCGATTCACAAAGCTTCGGGCGATTGTGTCGCGGTCTCTGCTCCGTAAGGGTCTTCGCTTAGCTGCCTTTCCGCGTACAGTGCTGGCACTTGCGGTAGTTGCTTCTGCCCGACCGCATTGCGTTCAGGGAATATCTCGCTCCGATCCGTATGAAGACGCTGTCTTCCGGCTCTTTTCCTGATTTCGTTTCCCGAATAACACGGGTGCGCCTCATAGACATTCCCCTCCCGATTCGGGATTCTGGAACACCTCGGCGTGTGGAAACAACGATGAAACGGAAACAAATCGCATTTCGGCATCCATAACGGCTCTCCTTTTGAACACATTTTTGAGATAGCGCTCCCTTGCCTTCCGCCGTGGCGGGTATGTGAAACAATACCTCTGCACGCGGACTGCCCAATTCCGAAGCAACGGAGGGAGAGACCATGCATCGCCGCGACTTTTTGAAGAACGCCGCCATCGCCGCCGCAGCCGCATCGTCCAGCAAACTCTACGCATCCGGCAAAACTCCTTCCGATCCCATCGCCAAGCGCGCGCTTGGCAAGACTGGCGAAAAACTCTCCATCATCGGCTTCGGCGGCATCGTGGTGATGGACGAGGATCCCTCGGCGGCGCGCAATATCGTGGCCGAGGCCGTCGATCGCGGCATCAACTACTTCGATATCGCGCCCAGCTACGGCAACGCGCAGGAGCGGCTGGGGCCGGCGCTGGCCCCGTACCGCAAAAACTGCTTTCTTGCGTGCAAAACCGAAGGCCGCTTGAAAGACGATTCGCGCAAGCAACTCGAGGAGTCGCTGCGGCTGCTTGAGACCGATCACGTCGATCTTTACCAGTTCCACGCGCTGACCAAGATGACCGAACTTGATACGGTGCTGGGACCGGGCGGCGCGATGGAGACGATGGAAGCCGCGAAAAAGGAAGGCAAGATTCGTTACATCGGCTTCTCCGTGCACTCGGTAGAGACAGCGCTCGCCGCGCTCGGCCGCTACAACTTCGATACGGTGCTGTTCCCGGTGAACTGGGTGCTGTTTTCGCAGGCCAACTTCGGCCCGCAGATTTTGAAGCGCGCGCAGGAAAAGCAGATGGGCATTCTGGCGCTGAAGGCGATGGCGAAAACAACCTGGCCCTCGGACGAGAGCAAGAACCATCCCGAGCCCAAGTGCTGGTACCAGCCGGCTCGTTATCCCGACGAGGCCTCGCTCGGCCTGCGCTGGACGCTTGGCCATCCGATTACCGCCGCCATTCCTCCGGGAGACGAGCGCTACTTCCGCCTGGCCATGGACGTGGCGCAGAACTACACGCCGCTGGAGCCGCACGAAGAGCAGGCGCTGCTCTCAGGCGGCAAGGGTCTGGAGCCAATCTTTCATCTGGGCAACGACGTCTGATCACTTCGGCTGCGGCGCGGCGCTGTTTGCCCCATCCTTCTGCG
>JASHTH010000758.1 GCA_030040655.1 Acidobacteriaceae bacterium
CGCAACCGTTCGATCATTGGACGCCAGTTGCGAATGCCTTTCTGGTCTACCTGCATCAACTGCACGTGCGCCGTTGAGCCGATCAGGCGATCCTGCAGATCGCGCCGCATGCCGTTGGTGATAGCCAGCGCGATGATCAGCGCCGCCACGCCCGCGGCCACGCCGGTGATGGAGATCGCCGTCACCGCGCCGACCACAGCCTGCCGCCGCTTGGCTTTCAGGTATCGCGCCGCAAGAAAGAGCTCGAATCGCATCCGTTCCTGAGTAGTCGCGCCATTGCGCGCGGTGCGGCGGCGCGTGAAGGGTATGGGCATCAGCCCATACGTTTTTCAACCAGCAAGAGCTGAGGCATAGAAGCCTGCGGGAAAAACTCCCCAAAACCGATTTGTCGCGAACTGAATTCCGCTCCGAAATCAAAAGAAAATGCCCCGGTTCGGCACGGCTCAACAGGTTGCGGAAAACCTCGCTCTGCGAGCGGTTTTGAAAGGGCACGGCTTTAGCCGTGCCGAACAAGTCCTTTGTTTTTGATTTTTCTCGCGGGCTTCAGCCCGCGAGAAACCGATCCTAGGAGTTTCTCCGCAACCTCTAAAGTCGTACCCTGACACTTATCCCATTGGAACGCATCTTGCTGCAAACTACTTGGCCACGCCAATGACCGTCTTGGCCACGCCTACGTTGTCGTGCCGGTCGTAAGCGCGCACGGTGATCAGGTGCTCGCCGGACTTTGCCTCGGGCGCCGCGGTGACTTCGAAGTCGTAGTGCTCGCGCCGCGCATCCGAGATCTGCCCCACCGGATCGACGAACTGCCATGGGCCGGCGTCGAAAGAGTACTCCGCGTGCGCCACCGGCGAGGCCGCATCCTCAGCGTCAAAGGCAACGCGAAATTTCTGGCGGCAAGGAGGCTGCTTGCACTCCGCATGCTCTTGGACGGCCGTCAGGCTCGAGATGACGGGCGGCGTCGTGTCCACTTCAAAGCGATCGCTGATCTTTTCTCCGGTCAGCGCTTCGCCAGGGGTATGCGAAGGCGCGTCGGAAGCGACCACCTTAATCTGGTAGCCGCCGTCGGGAATCAACGTTGCGTCGAACGAGTACGCCTTGTCGGTAATCTGGTCTTTCAGCAGCCGCCAAACCGTTTCGCCGTCGCCGCGCAAGTAGAGTGAATAGATCAAGTCGTCGCCGTCGTCGTCGTGCGCCGCCCAGCGCACGGTGACGGCCGTGCGATCCTTGATCGCCGACAGCGGCTGGCTCGACGAGCTCGCGTCGAACGAGACGGAGGCGCCCTGGCTCGAAGACGGGAAGGCAATGTTGACACTTTGCGATTGGCTCACCGGCTGCGCTTGCGGGTTGAGCCGCGCGCCGGGAACGACGACCAGATCGTCGACGACCGGCGCGGAGTTTACCGGCAGATAATTCACACCCACGCTACCCAGCACTCCTCCGGCTTCGAGAACCGCCTTCCATTGCAGAAAGCGTCCCGCCGGCGAAGCCACCGAACCGTCTTTTGTCGGCTCCCATTCGCTCCAGCCGCGCACCGGTTGCTCGATGTTGCCGGTGCGGGTCATCAGCTCGTATCCGCGCGAACCTGGCTCGACCTCTACGCGTCCAAAGCGTGCCATGGCGCCGGCATCGAGCACGTCGCTGGCGTATTCATGTGTTTCCGTGGCGCCCAGCATGACCAGCTTGCCCGTGTTGCCGGTGCCGATGTAGACCTGGTCCCCGGTTCCTGGATTCGGCGCGCTGGCCATGCATAAGCCCTGCTGCGCGTCCAGGTGCGCCACGTCGGCGAAGCTCAGATCGTCGTCGATCCTGAAAATGCGCCCCTGATTGCCGGACAGCGCCAGCACGCCATCGTGCCGCGCAGCGAGAGCGTACACAATCTCGTCTTTGCCGGCCCAGATCTTGCGCGGCGCCTGGCCTTCGCTAAGCGCGTAGATCTCCGAGCCTTCGGGAATCGACGCGCTCTGGTTGGCCGCCTGCAGCGATCCCGGCTGCACGACCGTGATGGTGACCGCGCCCACCCCCTGCACGGGCAGCGGCGGTAGCGGATTGTGCTCCTTGTCACCGACAGCAACGGCGTAAATCGTTCCGTTCGCTGCCACGGCCACGGCCGTCACTTCGCGCCGCGGGGATTCGAAGAGCACGTAGCCCTTGCCCTGCGGGCTAATGCGATAGACGAGCCCCGATCCGTCCGAGCCGGCGATCAGGTTGCCCTTCTCATCCCACGCCAGCGAGCGAATGTGCGCTTCGTCGCTTTTGAAGAACTGCTCGGGCGCGGCGCCGGGCTTGGCGGGATCGATGCGATATACCGCGCCCGGCCCGCCGGTGGCGATATACATCCGCCCCGCACTGTCGAATGTCATATCCCAGATGTAGTGCGAAGTCGCGCCCGGCTTGCCGTCGTCGGGTTTGCTCTCGGACGTCCTGTCGCTTGCGGCGCTCGCCGTTCCACCATCGAGCCGGCCGGCATCGAAGACCACCGTAGCGCTCGACTCGTCCTGCTTCGTGGCTACATCCGCCTTCAGCTTGTAGACCTTGCCGCTGGGCACGGTCGCTGCATAAAGGGCTCCATCCGGACCCAGTTTCACTGCCTGCACGCTCAGGTCCTTCGTTTCGAAGAGCGTAAATGGCTTGCCGTCTCTTCCCAGGCGGAGCACCGCTCCCGGAGATCCTGTCCCCAGATACACCG
>JASHTH010000102.1 GCA_030040655.1 Acidobacteriaceae bacterium
TGCCGCTTCCGAGGTATCCTCCGGAGCTGTTGATCTCGAAGTTCTCGCCGGAATTCACAATAATGCTATTGGCGTCGATATCCGTGTAGGTCGCGCTGCTGTTGACCGTAACGCTCGCGCCGCTATTGAGGGTAAGCGTTGCATCGGGCAGATAGATGACCCCGGTGAAATAAGAAGATGACCCCGAGTCGATATCCATGCCGTTGCTGTTGGTGCTGGACTGCCAGACAAGCATCCCGGCGGTCGTGCCCGCCGTCGACGACGTGGTTGTCGGCGCCGTCAGCTGGGCCGTGCTGCCGCTGTTCAACTGCAACCCTCCGCTCGTGAAATACAATTCCACGCCCGTCCCGGTTATCGTGGCGCCGCTGTCGACGTTGATGCTGCCGTTCATGTAGTAAAGGCCGGAAGCAAGACTGACGGAGACAT
Source organism: Acidobacteriaceae bacterium (assembly GCA_030040655.1). Lineage (GTDB taxonomy): Bacteria > Acidobacteriota > Terriglobia > Terriglobales > Acidobacteriaceae > Telmatobacter. The sequence continues at coordinate 427 of JASHTH010000102.1, forward strand.
TCGAGTTGAGGTTGATGCCGTTGGGGTAATAACCGGGTTGCAGCGTTGCGCCGTTACTGGGCGTAGTGTTGCTGGCAGTCGAGGAGTTGGCCGGCTTGGTGGGTGGCGCAAGCGATGCCAGCGGGTCCGATTGCGCCGTAGTGGTGTGCGCCGGCTGGGTCTCCGAATCCCCTAACGTCCACGTGCAGCTGCTATTGCAGTTGTTGGGGCTCCACGTTCCGTAATAAAGGAACGTCGAGGCTTTCACACTGTCGCCGTTGTCGGTTTGAAGGTTCCCGTTGTCGTAGATGCCGCAATTGTTCAAGGTAAAGGTGCCGTCGGAGCTATTGAATGAGAGTGAGTCAGTGTAGATACAATTACCGCCGCTGGGAGCGCTCTGAATATACGCCTCGCCCGCTTCCGACCGCGCCTCCAGATTCGTCTTCGAGAAATTGAAAAGAGCGCCGAAGATCGTGGTTTGCGGCTCGGTAAGCACCACCTCGGCCATATTCGTGTTGCCGTTGTTCGGATCGCTCGATCCCAGCACGCAGGGACCGACGTTGATGATCATGGCCAGCCCAGTCGAGCTGGAGACGGTGCACTGATTCGTGGTTGGAGTAATCGTCGCCGTGGTGATACCGTCTTCGATTAAGGCTTTCTCCGCTGCCGTGCTCATGTTGGTGCAAGCCGTATTGGCGCAGTTGCTGATCTCCAGGCCTGCGGCAATCGCCGCCGCATCGGCCGCGGTCTGCAACTGGCGCTGTCGATAGTGAATATTGCCCACGTCGATGGCCAGCGCCATCCCGGCGATGAGGAGAGGAAAACACATCGCCGTCAGCACCATCGCCTGCCCGCTCTGGTCGCGCAGGTTCCTCGCCGCGCCGCCTTTCCCGCTGCGCATTTGCGAGCCACGCCGCTCGGCGGCACGCCTGCCCGGCCTGCCGGGGTTTGAACCGTCGCTGAAGCTTTGAGTCACCGCATCGGCATGCCGGGTTCGATCGTGGTCGTCTCGCATTGCATCTCCTCTGTTCGCAGTGCGTACAGGCTTCGTGCCTCGATGATGCCGGATGGAACCACGGAAGGACACATTACGAACAGGGAATTGGCATGGCGAATTCGCGGCGGGAAAAGCGGACGGCGCACTGGAAGAGCGGTAACAAGAAGGGAAGGTGAGAAGGAAAAGGAGCGCGCATGGGCTTGCGAATGCGCGCTCCCTCCTCTGACGTCAACTTGTCCCGCTCGGGATCAGTCGCGCGTTCGAGAGGCTGCTGGCGATCTCCTGAAAGATCGTCGACAGGCTGGTGTCGAGCGAGCCCGTCCCCACGCAGCTTGAGTCGATGCCCGATCCGCTCTGGTCGTAATCGGAGAAGAAATACGCGGAGCTCGAGGCCATGTCTTTCAACGTCTGGCAGGGAGTGATGCCCGAATACGTTCCCGACGTGTCGGTGGTGCACCCACTGGTTTCGGCGCCGTACGCCACTGTGTAGACGCGCGTGCCCGCAGTCGCGGCGGCCTGAGCCGCGGTGATCGCCTGGCTGCATTCGTCCACCCAGGACGGATAGGTGCCGCCGCTGGTGGCGCCGTTCGGGGCAGGAGAAGTGCAGCTCGTCGAGGTTGCACCCATTTCTGTGCAGGCCGAGGTTGCGTCCCCATCGCTGACCAGCACGATGGCGTTGAGCGAGCCCGGGTAGGACTTTTGCTCGGCGACGAGCGCCGCCTGCGCCGCATAGATGACGCCCGCGTAGTAGGTTCCCAGGCCGCCCGGCGCCCCCATGGCCGTGCAGCCGCTCTTGCCTCCGACCGCATCGACGATGTACGAACTGGGATTCAGCGTCGTGGCGCTGTTCGAAGTCTTGTAATCGGTGGAGAAGCCCACGACCTGATAGGAGGCGTTGTAGGCGCCCTGCGTGCTGGTGGGCGAAGGGGTCGGGTTCAAGAGGATTCCCGACGCCGGCGGCGCATAGCTGGTGTCGCTTGTCTTCGGGTATTGATAGCCGCCATATTGAGAAGTGGAAGTCTTTGGGGAGATTGTCGGGTTGGTTCCGGAGCAGTTGAAATCGTCATCGATCGGATTGGTGCCGTTCGTCTCCAAAACAGGGAACGTGAACAAGGCGACGCGGTTCAAGGGGTTGGGATAATTACCGTAGGCGGGAATTGCGGTCTCCGCGGTCTGCGTGTCCGAGCCTCCGCAGCCGGCCGTGGCCGCGCATGGATAGAGGTTGGAGTCCAGGAGGAACGCCTGGACGCCCTGCAGAGCGCAGGCAATGCGGGTCTGGCTGCTGCATTCGCTGCTCGAGTCGACGGTGTTCATCGAATCCGTGGTGTCGACGATGACCACGATATTCCACGGTGCCGAGCCGTTCATCGCCGCCGAGGCTGTGGCTGCGATGGGAATCGAGTTGATTCCGAACAGACGCGCGAAGTACGTCGGCACGCTGTAGGATTCGGTCACCTTGAGCACGTTAACGCCGGTCGATCCGACGCAGGGCAATCCCCAACCCTGCGCGGTGCTTGAGCAATAGGCTGAGGCGGTCACGCTGACGCTCTTCATCCAGTTGTAGGCGTTATCGTCTCCTGAGCCGGCGCTGAAGGTGGTGGCAACCGAAGTTGCGTTGGTGGTGTTGGGCAGTTGCTGCGCGCCGGCCAGGGCCGCCGCGTCGGTGGACGACTGCAGCTGGCGATAGCTGACAAATGCGCGGCCGAAGTCAATTGACAGCGCGCCCATGCCCAGCAGCGTGATCATCATGAAGGTCATGATCGGGAGCGCCTGGCCGCGCTGCTCGCGCAGGAGTCGGAAAGAGGAGATTTTGCGCCGAATAGTATAAGGTTGGTCTTTCATTGAATGATCTCCGAGGTTTGAGCCTTGAGTGTTACGGTGCTCCAGCCCACGCCGTAGATTCCTAGGTGCACCGGATAGGAAACCTGCACCGTTTCCGTTTCGCCTTGCGAGGCCGATGTCAGCGCGAGCGAGGTGCAGGATGTCGCGGTTTTGGAAACGCCGTTGATGGTGTAGGTGAAGGTTAGATCCGAAGCCGAGAGGTTGGGCGCGGCCGACTCAAAAAAGGTGGTTCCGGTGTTGCAAGGGTCGGCAGCTTGGGAAGAAACGCCGCGGCTGATCGAGATCTCGCGCGACGCAATGTCGGTGGCGTTGGTGAGCTGAATGTATTGAGACAGGCCAACTCCCAGATAGAAGATGCCGGTCATCACCGTCACCATCATGGGCAACACCATGGCGAATTCCACCAACGGACCGCCGTCTTCCTCAGCCAGGAGACGCGCCCGC
>JASHTH010000759.1 GCA_030040655.1 Acidobacteriaceae bacterium
TGCGCCAGTCATCCGCCGCCCGAAAGATCGGAGCATTGCGGGAGTCGGTGATCGCTGCGCTTGAGACCTCCCTTCAGCACGACAAACGCGAAGCATTTCCTCAAAGTGATGGGAAAGAGATTGAAGCACGGCTGCGCCACATCAGTGGCAAAATCGGCGAGCAGCGCACACATCTAGATCACGCGTTTCTTGAGCTGGGGGAGAGCCCGGAGACGATTTTCGCCGAACTGGCGGCGACGGCGGTGGATTTCACCCGCTCGGGGACGAACAAACGCATCGATCCTTCGGCGCTCGTGGAATGGACGAGCGATCTGATTCAGAAGCGCGCGGACCGTACTCTGACCGGGACACGCGGCGTTTTGGCCGATGCGGTAGATGGTCTGAAAGAGATCGCAACGGAAATGGGCAGATCCGACCTGCTTTCGCAGGAGGAGGCGGAGTTGTTGCTTCGAAACGCACCACGGTTCGAAACTGCCTCCATTCAGGATTCGATTAGCACAGCGCTTTGGGGGTGGCTAGGCCGTCGTGCTGCCATTGCACTTGCGAGGCGCAGTCTGCGTGATGCGTATGGAGAGACTTTCGAGGGCGAGCTCCACCGCTACGGTTTGGCGCTTCGGCAGTGGAGCGACCATGCGGCGCGGAGAATCGAGGCGCTCGTGAACTCTTATACGGACGCCTATCGAGCGCAGCTCAATCGGATGCGCCACCTTTCGGCCGGCGGAACGGCTTCGCCGGAGATGGAAATCGACCTGTCAATGCTTCTGAAGTGGAAGAGCGAAACTGCCGAGGCGGCGCAGGCGCAAGTCTGAATAAGGAGGCTGGGAATTGGAGAAATACTTCTATATCGCGGTTGGAGGTTCGCTTGGTTCGATCGCTCGGTACTGGGTCGGTTCTACGATTTCCGGCCGCTTCGGCACGAAATTCCCCTACGGAACGTTTGTAATCAACATGACGGCATGCGTCATCATCGGATTTGCGCTCACGTATCTGGGCAAGCGCGCCGAGTTGAATCCGGCGTGGCGCTTCCTGATCCCGGTTGGTTTTGTCGGCGCGTACAGCACGTTTTCCACCTATGAATGGGAGACGCTCTCGAATGTTCGTTCAGGCGCGTTCCTGCTTGCTGCTCTTTACGCTGTCAGCAGCCTGCTTCTGGGCCTTCTCGCCGTGTGGGGCGGTTCCGTGCTTGCGGAGGTATTAGGTTGAGAATTCATCGACAACTCGTCGTCTATCAGTCAATCCTGCAGGTTCTGCACGAGAGTGGATGTCCGATTTGCAGATTTCTTAAGGATTACCAAGCGGGGAGGCTACAGAAACGCTCGGAATCAGAGACTCATAGTCTGTGCAATTTCCATGCCTGGGGTCTGGCTGCCGTCCAAGACGCTCCCGCAGCCGCACAGGCCTTTATTGGGATTCTTAATGAGCTTGAGTCGAACACAAATGGAACCCAGGAATGCGATGTCTGCAGGGAGGTTAAGACGGAAGAAGAACTTCGCATCCGGGAGCTGGCGACGTGTCTTCATAGACCCGATATCGCTGATTGGCTGCGAACGGAAGCAATACTCTGCATTCCGCATGCAACGAAACTCCGGCGCCAGGTGCCGCTAATTCTTGCTCCGAGGATCGATGCGATTGTGCAGAATTGCCGCCAACAACTGAAAGAGCAATTGGATCAACTGCGCAGCGAGCCGGGCATCGACCGGAGCGGATGGGGCGCCCTTGGACGCACTGCCGAGTTCCTGGTTTCGCAACGCGGATTACGAGTGTGACGGAGGGGAAATGCTGAAAGCGGGAAAAGCTCTCAAGGTTTCAATTTATGTGAGCGAAGGTTCGAAACACCACGGTATTCCGGTCTATTCGAGCATTCTCGATTTTCTGTTCTACCGGGGGGTTTCTGGCGCCACCGTTCTGAAAGGAGTCGCAGGTTTTGGGGCCGACCATCACATGCACTCTGCAAGCGTCGTCGAAATCTCGGATCACATGCCGCTCAAGATTGAATTCATCGAGACGCCCGAAAAGGTCAACGAGATCCTGGGCAAGCTGGAAGAGCTGGCAGGCACCGGAATGATCGATGTGCAGGAAACGACAGTTGCGAAACCGGCCCAAGTTTCCAAGCCGAAGAAGGCGACGCCTCCAGAACACCTCAAGATGGAAGGCAAGGCCAAGATGATGCGAATCTACATTGGAGAATCCGATCGTTGGAAAGGCAAGCCTCTCTACCACGCTCTCGTTGAGGCCATGCGAGCCAATGATATCGCCGGAGTAACAGTCTATCGCGGCATTCTGGGCTACGGCGCACACCGCCGAATGCACAAGGACAAGGCTCTGCACCTCTCGCACGACTGCTCGATCATGCTCTCGGCCGTTGACAGCGAGGAAAAGCTCCGAGGGATTCTTTCGGTTATCGATCAGATGGTGGAAGAAGGTTTGGTCGTTTTCTCGGACGTGGACATCATCAAGTATTCCTATCGCGCGCAGGATGTCGACCTTCCAGAGCCGCAAAAGAATATGTCCGCATGAACGGGGGCTTGATTATGAAAGACCAGTTTCAAGCACGGATGTTACGGGTTCACTTCGGCGAGGGCGACAAGTGGCAGGGCAAGCCCTTGCATGAGGCAATTGTGTCGAAATGCATGGAACTTGGAATGGCCGGTGCGACTGTGTATCGGGGCATTGAAGGGTACGGCGCGAGTACGAGAATTC
>JASHTH010000103.1 GCA_030040655.1 Acidobacteriaceae bacterium
TCGAGGTATTCGCGCGTGTAGTTGTGCCGGTCGTCGGGCAGGTAGACGGTGACGCCCAGCGCCATGCCGCGCGGAATGATGGTGACCTTGTGAATGGGGTCGGAGTGATCGCGCAGGATGGAGACCAGGGCGTGGCCGGCTTCGTGATACGCGGTGACGCGCTTTTCCTCGTCGGTGAGCAGCATGGACTTGCGCTCGGCGCCCATGAGCACCTTGTCCTTGGCCAGCTCGAAGTCGTACATCGTGACTTGCTTGCGGTTCATGCGCGCGGCGTTGAGCGCAGCCTCGTTGACCATGTTGGCCAGGTCGGCGCCGCTGAAGCCGGGCGTGCCGCGGGCCAGGACGTTCAGATTCGTATCGTCGCTGACCGGAACCTTCTTGACATGCACGCGCAGCACTTCTTCGCGGCCGCGCACGTCGGGCAGGCCCACGACCACGCGGCGGTCGAAGCGGCCGGGGCGCAGCAGCGCGGGATCGAGGACATCGGGGCGGTTGGTTGCCGCAACCAGAATTACGCCGTCGTTCGATTCGAAGCCATCCATCTCGACGAGCAGTTGGTTCAGCGTCTGCTCGCGCTCGTCGTGCCCGCCGCCCAGGCCGGCGCCGCGATGACGGCCCACGGCGTCGATTTCGTCGATGAAGATGATGCAGGGCGCGTTCTTCTTGCCCTGCTCGAAGAGGTCGCGCACGCGGCTGGCGCCCACGCCCACGAACATTTCCACAAAGTCGGAGCCGGAAATGGAGAAGAATGGGACATTGGCCTCGCCGGCCACGGCCCGCGCCAGCAGCGTCTTGCCGGTTCCCGGAGGACCGACCAGCAGCACGCCCTTGGGAATGCGCCCGCCGAGCTTTTGGAACTTCTGCGGCTCGCGCAGGTACTCGATGATCTCCTTCAGCTCTTCCTTGGCCTCGTCGACCCCGGCCACGTCTTTGAAGGTCACCTTCTTCTGCTGCATGGAGAGCAGGCGCGCGCGGCTCTTGCCGAACGACAGGGCCTTATTGCCGCCCGACTGCATCTGGCGCATGAAGAAGAACCAGATCACGCCCAGCAGAATGAATGGGCCGGCGTTGAAGAGGATGGGCAGCAGGATGCTGCTCTGCTCGGCCTTGAAGATAGTGTCGACTTTGTACTGGCGAAGTTCCTTGGTCAGGGAGTCCGTGTTCGCCGGGATGGTGGTATGGAACTGGTCCTTCGACCCCTTCAAATGGCCGTGCAGTTCGGTGCCCTGAATGGTCACGTCCTGCACTTGGCCGGCGTCGATCTTGTCGAACAGCTCCGAGTAGGAGACCTCCGTGTCCTTGCCCATGCTCGTGCTCTTCTGCACCACGGTCCAAAGCAGCATGAGGCACACCAGGATAAAGACCCAGAACATGATCGTCTTGACGGTCGAATTCACCAGGATTCCTCGTTTTCCCGGCGGGGGAGAAGCACAAGCCTCGGCGCCGCCCACTTCATCCTCTTAGACGCCCGACATCCGGTTCCCGTCACAGAATGTACGAGGCGCCGGTACGGCCCACACTCCACACGGGCCGCCCGGATGAGCAGTAAGTCTGATTGTACTCCCAATCGATGCAGTCTTGCAGACGGCGCCGGGGGGTGGAAATGCACCGAACCGGGCAGGCGAGCCTTCCCCGGAAGTCGGATTACGGAAGTCTCCAGACCTATGGTGCCTCCAGCCTCTCGGCCGTGACCGTGACGAACGGCTCAGGCTCCAGCTCGACGCCCTGCATCCAAACGATGCGCCCGCCCAGCTCGAGCACCGGCCAGATCGCCCTCGCCGAGCCGGTAACCCGAAGCCGCTCCAGCACTTCCTTCACCTTGCGCGGGCTGCTGGAATAGCGCAGCCTCACCTTGTCGCCCGCCTTCCAGTTGCGCAGTCGAGCTGTTTGCGGACGCCTTGGCTCCGGCGCCGCCCCGTTCCCCGGGGCGCCGGCGATGTCGATGCGCAGGCGGATCCCAAATTGGCCGGCGCGCACTTCTCCTGGAATGGGAATGCAGTACTCGGGAGGTTCCTCAAGCGCCTTCCCAATTGTGGAAATCGGTCCAGCGATCAGCCGCAGCTCCCGGGGGGTCCGCTCAGCGCGAAGGCCGCCGGCCAATTCGAGCTTCTGGCCGGCTCTTCCGAAAAGAGCAAGGGTTCGCAGCGCCTCGGTCGAGTCAAAGTCGAGGGCGGAGCCGAGCTGCTCCGCCGCGTGGCGCAGCAGGCGCCGCTGCAGCGCCGGAAGCAGGGCGGCGAAGCGAGTTGTGTCGACGGCCACGCCCTGACTCGCGGCGCGTCCACCGCCCCGGACGGGCCGTCCCGGCAAAATCAACTGGGGTGCGATCTTCGCGACCTCGGCCTGCCACCAGGTCTCCTCTTCGCGCGCCAACGCCGCCATCTCGGCCAGGTGCTCGCGCAGACGCGGGTTCCAGGTCTCCAGAAGCGGCAGCAGTTCGTGCCGGATGCGGTTGCGGTTGAAGGTCAGGTGGCGATTGGAGGAGTCTTCGCGCCAACCCTGGCCCAATTCGCGCAGATAAGCTTCGACCTGAGCGCGAGTGGCCGAGAGGAGCGGTCGCAGGATGCGGCCCTCGGGGAATTCCAGCACGGGATGAATGCCGGAAAGCCCTTCGGTCCAGGCGCCGCGCAGGAACTTGGCCAGCACCGTCTCGGCCTGATCGTCGAGCGTGTGCGCCGTGGCGATTGCATCGAGCGCCACTGCGTGGGGTGGGCCTTCGCACAAGAGTTGCCGAAACCATGCGTACCGTAGATGCCGCGCCGCTTCCTCGATCGTCCGCGACTTCGCACGCGCCTCGGCCGCCGTGTCGACGCGCGCCTCGTGAAAAGGGATTCCGAGCGACGCCGCCAACGAGCGGCAGAATTCCAGATCGGCGTCTGCTTCTTCTCCGCGCAGGCCGTGGTGCAGATGCGCGGCATGGAGCACCAGGCCGAGCTCGGCCTTTCGCTCGTCGAGCGCGCGCAACAGGGCTACGGAATCGGCCCCGCCGGAGAGGCCGACGGCCAGTCGCAGTCCCGGCTTTAGCAATGTCGTGTCGAGAGGCAGTGTCGCGCGCACGAATGGATGATAGCGCCGGCGGGCGATGCAGGCTGTCTGAGCTGCCTTGTGTCGTAGCTCTGTTCGCGGATTGCCCGTGAACCGCCCGGAGGCATCAAAGGCCTAAATCAC